>NZ_QBJB02000016.1:0-69665 GCF_003057675.2 Pantoea sp. RIT413 | reverse complement strand
GTCACGCAGGGGGTCGCGGGTTCGAGCCCCGTCCGTTCCGCCACTATATTGAGAAGCCCTGACTGTTAAAGTCAGGGCTTTTTCATATTCTCTTTTTCCCTCCGGCATTGTGAAGCTTTGTCGTGAGGTGAATTCCGACATTCGATACCACGAATTGAAACCCCGCGCTAAAATCCCTATAACAGTCAGTGTGAACTTTTTGTTGTTATCAGCCAGGCGGTAAAGTGCGAAAGAAAACCTATGCAATGCGCTATATAGCAGGCCAGCCAGCGGAGCGAATTTTTCCGCCGGGTGCGATGCTGCATCTGGGTCAGGGTCTGCCGCCAGGGGAGCCGCTGCCGGCCGATCCCACCCTGCGGGTGCTGGTATGGAACATCTTCAAGCAGCAGCGCGCTGACTGGATGTCGGTGTTGCAGGGATTCGGTCGTGATGCCCATCTGGTCCTCCTGCAGGAGGCGCAAACCACGCCTGAACTGATCCAGTTTGCTACCAGCAATTATCTCGCAGCCGATCAGGTGCCCGCTTTTGTGCTGCCTCAGCACCCGTCAGGGGTGATGACGCTCGCATCGGCGCATCCGGTCTACTGCTGCCCGTTGCGCGAGCGCGAGCCGCTGCTAAGGCTGGCAAAATCCGCGCTGGTCACTGCATACCCTCTGCCAACCGGCGATATGCTGATGGTAGTGAATATCCATGCGGTTAATTTCAGTCTGGGTGTGGACGTATACAGTAAGCAGCTGGGGCCTATAGGAGAGCAGATCCGGCATCACCGTGGCCCGGTGATAATGGCAGGGGACTTTAATGCATGGAGTCGTCAGCGGATGAACGCGCTCTATCGCTTTGCCCGCGCCATGTCTCTGCGGGAAGTGGCGTTTACAGACGATCACCGGCGTAAAGCGTTTGGCCGGCCGCTCGACTTTGTCTTTTACCGGGATATGAAAGTGAGTGAAGCAGCGGTGCTGGTCACCCGTGCCTCCGATCATAATCCGCTGCTGGTAGAGTTTAACCCCGTCACTGTTGCGCGCTAAACGCACCCGCCTGTAACGACGAGACGCTCTGGCCGGCACTGCTATAGATGATGCTATGCCGATAAAGAAAAAAGGCTGACAAATGTCAGCCTTTTCAGTGCATCAGGTATCTGGCGTTGCGCTATTCTTAACAAACAGAGTGAGCTTATCACCCGGCTGTATATCCTTCGCGTCGCTGTTCCAGCGCATTACGTCCTGCGTGTTAACGCCGTGACGTTTTGCAATACTGGCAAAAGAATCACCCTTACGAACGCGGTAGGTGATGCTGTTGCCGTTATCTGCCAACTGCGATGCTGCTGTCGTACCGCTAACCGTCAGGGTCTGGCCGATACGCACTGCCGCACTGCGCAGATTGTTCTGCTGTTTTAGCGAGCTCATGCTGACACCCAGCTTACTGGCGATACCGGATAGCGTGTCGCCTTTACGTACTTTGTAGCTGTTACCGGCTGCGCTGGCTTTAGCCAGTTCAACAGGCTGCACGGAGGCAATATCTCCGGAGGCCAGAGAGTTGCGCAGCTGTGCCACGTTGGACTTAGGCACCATAATATAGTGCGGACCGTTTGGCGCAGTCGTGCCGTTTTTGTACCCGGCGTTAAATGTCTTCAGTTTACTGAGCGACATACCCGCCATTTCTGCAGCCTGAGTTAACTGCATCTGCTGTCCCACTTCCACACGCGCCAGCGCGCGGCTTTCATTAGGGGCTGGCAGTTTAATGCCGTAACGCTTGTTGTTCTTGAGCAGTTCGCTTAAAGCCAGCATTTTCGGGACATAGATGGTTGTTTCGCGCGGCAGTGATAAATGCCAGAAGTCAGTCGGCTTACCCCGTGCCTTATTCTGCTTCATCGCTTTCAACACGCGTCCTTCGCCGCTGTTATAGGCTGCCACCGTCAGTAGCCAGTCGCCATCAAACATGCGATTCAAACGCTGCATCATATCCAGTGCTACTTTGGTTGAGGCCACCACATCACGGCGTCCGTCATACCAGCGGTTCTGTTTCAGACCATAATTTTTGCCCGTTTGCGCAACAATCTGCCAGATGCCTGCGGCATTGGCGGAAGAGGTTGCGTGAGGGTCAAAAGCGCTCTCCACTATGGGTAGCAGTACCAGTTCCATCGGCATTTTACGTTTCTGTATCTGCTCGACAATCCAGTACATGTACGGCTCTGCCCGTAATGTTACATCGTGGAGATAGCTCTTATTTTTTAAAAACTTTGTTTTCTGTTCGCGGATCCGGGCATTTTCCGGGATCCCCATCTTCAACTCGTCACTAATGAGATTCCAGAGATCGGTGTCTTCTGCGAGGCTGGTTCCATCATCTTGCCAGCGCGGCGACAACAAGCGATTTCCGTACTTTCCATTTTCACCTTGACCAGCTGAAGACAGGCTCTGTGCATGCTGAGCGGGGATATTGGCGTCATTCCGTGATGCCTGACATCCGACCAGCAAGACTGAGGCGAGTAATAATATCGCTTTAGCCTTCATGTGTGTGTCAGTAGTTCGCTTAAAAGACGAGCAACTATACGTGACGTACCGGCACAACACAACCCAAAAAATTAAAATTGGTCTTTCTTATTACGCAATTCAGCAAAAGTCTGCCATAACGGGGCGGATTCCACATTAATTGCTAAAGCTTTTTGTAAATCAGCATCTTGTGTGCGTAAAAATAAATTTATCTCACGTTCCAGCGCCAGTTTTGTCGGTAAAGTAGTGCGATTTTCTGCCCGTAAATCCTTAATTTCCTGATATCTGGCCAGAATTTTCGGATCATGGGGTAAAATTGCAGCAGCAAACTTCATGTTAGATAAAGTATATTCATGTGCGCAGCAGATAAGCGTATCGGCGTGAAGTTGATTAAGTTTTTGAAAGGAATGGAACATTTGTTCTGCTGAACCTTCAAAAAGTCGTCCGCAGCCGCCTGAGAACATCGTATCGCCGCAGAAAAGATAAGGTGCGCTGTAATATGAGATATGTCCTAAAGTGTGGCCCGGCGTGGCGATGACCTGAAAAGGCAGGCCGAGCAGCGTAACGGTCTCGCCCTCATGAACAATATGCTGCGCGCCTTTAGCCGCCGTTTCCTGAGGGCCATATACCTCAAGCTGAGGATAACGCTGCAGCAGTTCAGCAACCCCGCCGGTATGGTCCTGATGATGATGTGTCAGCAGAACAGCCACCGGCGTCCAGCGATTGGCTTCAATTTTTTCAATCAGCGGCCGGGCTTCACCGGGGTCAACAATCAGGCAGCTGCCGGCGTCATCGGTCAGCGTCCAGATGTAGTTATCCGTTAATGCGGGAATACTGGTAAGATTCATAAACACCTCTCTGGTTGTCTTAAAGGAAGATGGTAGAGCATGAAGCCAGCGAAAACACGCCAGATCCTGACCGCGCCGCGCACCTGGAATGATATGCCCTGGGGAGAGTACTTTCGCGATGCGTTAACCCAGCAGCTACAGCCCTGGCTGGCGAGGCTTTATGGCTTCCATATGCTAAAAATTGGCAGCCTGAGCGCAGAAATCAATACCAGCCAGTGTGCCATATCTCATCAGGTCAATGTTGGCAGTGAGGGCGACGCACTGCAGGTGCTCGCCAGCGTTGCTCAGCTGCCGTTTGAGTCTAAATCAATCGATGCCTGCCTGCTGGCGCACACGCTGGCATGGGAGCAGGATCCGCACCGCGTGTTACGCGAAGTGGACAGGGTGCTGATTGATGATGGCTGGCTGATTATCAGCGGCTTCAATCCTTTCAGCCTGCTGGGGATTAGCAAAGCGATTCCGGGTCTGAGCCGGCGAGCGCCCTGGAACAGCAGAATGTTCAGCCAGGTGCGTCTGCTGGACTGGCTGAGCCTGCTGAATTATGAAGTGGTGTACCGCACGCGTTTTCAGGTGGTGCCGTGGCATCGACAGGGGGGCAGGATGATCAGTGCGCATCTGCCCGCTCTGGGGTGTCTGAACATCGTGGTGGCCCGCAAGCGCACGTTCCCGCTTACGCCAGCTAAAATGAAAACGGCGCGCAGCAGTGCGCAGCTGCGTCCGGTAGTAAACGCTACGCGTCAGTTTCGCGAAACGCAGGATCAGGATGCAACCTGATAGCCAATGTCTTCCAGTGCCGGATTACCGGCAGCGCTGCGCGCCAGTTCATCGCAGCGCTCATTCTCCGGATGGCCGGCATGCCCCTTCACCCACTCCCATTGAATGGTATGGGTGCTGAGCGCCGTATCCAGACGCTGCCACAGGTCAGTATTCTTAACCGCTTTTTTATCAGCGGTTTTCCAGCCACGCTTTTTCCAGTTGTGGATCCAGCTGGTAATGCCCTGGCGGACATACTGGCTGTCTGTGCTGATGACCACGTCGCACGGCTGCGTCAGCGCCTCTAAGGCGACAATGGCCGCCATCAGCTCCATACGGTTGTTGGTGGTCAGGCGATAGCCCGCGCTGAATAACTTTTCATGCTCGCGATAGCGTACAATAGCCCCATAGCCGCCCGGTCCCGGATTACCAAGGCAGGAACCGTCGGTGAAAATTTCTACCTGTTTGCGCATCTCTGGTAGACTTCCCTCTGAAAAAACGCCAAGTCTGACACAAAACGAGCCCTATGATCACTGCAAATAACCGCCAGATTGTCCTCGATACTGAAACCACCGGCATGAACATGATCGGGGTTCATTATGAGGGGCATCGCATCATTGAGATCGGTGCGGTTGAAGTCATCAACCGTCGCCTGACCGGCAACAACTTCCATATGTATCTCAGGCCCGACCGGCTGGTGGACCCGGAAGCGTTTGGTGTTCACGGCATCGCCGATGAGTTTCTGGCCGACAAGCCCACCTTTGCGCAGATAGCCGATGAGTTTCTCGACTATATTCGCGGAGCTGAGCTGGTGATCCATAACGCCTCGTTTGATATCGGCTTTATGGACTATGAGTTTGGCATGCTGCAGCGTGATATCGGCAAAACTGAAAGCTTTTGCAAAATCACCGACAGCCTGGCGATGGCGCGCAAAATGTTTCCGGGCAAGCGTAATAGCCTGGATGCGTTGTGCAACCGTTATGAAATCGACAACAGCAAACGTACGCTGCATGGCGCACTGCTGGATGCCGAAATTCTGGCGGAAGTCTTCCTGACCATGACCGGCGGCCAGACGTCGCTGGCATTTTCCATGGAGGGCGACCAGCGTAATCAGGCTGAAGGGGAGCATATTCAGCGTATCAGCCGCCCCGGTTCAGGCCTGCGCGTGATTAATGCCAGTGATGAAGAAGTCATGGCGCACGAAAGCCGCCTCGATCTGGTCACAAAAAAAGGTGGCAGCTGTCTGTGGCGCGTCTGATGCACTGATTTTGCTGCTAAAAACAGCGGCGAGCTGAAAAAAGCGGCAAACGTGTCATTTTGATATAAAAAGCGTTGACGGGGGAGGGGGCTGCCATTAATATGCGCCTCGTTCCCGACGGGGAACAAAGCGCGGAGCGGTAGTTCAGTTGGTTAGAATACCTGCCTGTCACGCAGGGGGTCGCGGGTTCGAGCCCCGTCCGTTCCGCCAATCTATTTAAAAAAGCCGATTCAGAAATGAATCGGCTTTTTGCTGTCTGCTATTCAGCCAGCACTATACACCCTCTTTTTGCAGCGTCGCTTCCGGACGATACGAGACCGGTACGACCCGTTCTGCCCGCGCCAGCCAGCGATAGCAGCCTGCCCCCAGCGCCACACCGATAAACCAGCTGAAGTTAGCTACCGCATGCAGCGCCGGAATAAAACTTATCGTCAGGCAGATCCCGACCGCCGGCAGCAGCGCCGCGATCGCTTTGGGATTAAAGCCGTTGCGGTACCAGTAACGTCCCTGCGGCGTGGCGTTAAACAGGTCATCAACGCTTACGCTGCCGCCTTTAATCAGATAAAAATCCGCAATCAGAATGCCGAACAGCGGGCCCACAAACGAGCCCAGCACATCCAGCGTATAGTGGATCAGTTCAGGTGACTGAAACAGATTCCACGGCGTCAGCAGCACGGAACCCACCGCGGCGATCATGCCACCGGTGCGGAAACTGATCTTCTGCGGGGAGCAGTTAGAGAAATCGAAGGCGGGTGACACAAAATTCGCCACGATATTGATACCAATGGTGGCGGTGATCATGGTCAGCAGGCCGATAGCGACGGCCAGGTCGTTGCCTACCATACTTACCGTCTCAATCGGATCGGTGATCATTCTGCCAAACAGCGACTGGGTGCCGGAGACAATCACTACCGTAACCACGGAGAACAGCAGGAAGTTAAACGGTAATCCCCAGCGGTTGCCGCGGCGAACTTCACTCATGTTTTTGCCGTAACGCGAAAAGTCGCCGAAATTAAGCAGAGGACCGGAAAAGTAGGAGACGACCAGGGCGGTTGCAGTGATCATCTGCCAGGTCTGTTCGCCGACACTCAGTGATTTGCTGGCCAGCGTAAAAGAGATACCCGCCAGACCAGTTTTGTATACAATCCAGCCCGCCAGCGCGACCATCACGACATAGACTGCCGGACCCGCCACGTCGATAAAGCGCTTAATGGCGTTCATGCCGTGCCAGAACACCATCGCCTGCAGCAGCCACATGATGCCAAAGCAGCACCAGCCGAGCAGCGACAGCCCCAGCCAGCTGCTTTGCGTCATGCTATTAAGCGCCGGGAAGAACTTCAGCAGAACCAGCATCAGGGCATTCGCCGCCAGATAGGTCTGAATACCGTACCAGGCAAACGCGATCAGTCCGCGGATCACAGCCGGAATATTGGCGCCGAATACGCCAAATGCCTGGCGGCAGATCACCGCATAGGGCACGCCCGCCATCTGGCTGGGTTTTGCCACCAGATTCGCACAGAGCTGCACGATACCGATCCCGGCCAGCAGACACAGCAATACCTGCCAGCTTGCCAGCCCCAGCGTAAAAAAGCTGGCGGCAACCACATACCCGCCCATGCTATGCACATCGGACATCCAGAAAGAAAAGATGTTGTACCACGTCCAGTTCTGCTGGCGCGTCGGAGCCAGATCCTCATTACACAGGCGTGGACTATAGGCCGCGCGGGCATCAGCCTGCGCTGGCGTCACTTCAGTATGAATTGGCATGAAACCTGCTCCTCTCACCATGATGGGGAAAATATTCACCGTTTAAAGAGCTATTGCAGGATCCAGGCCAGAAGTGATTTGTTGTATACAAAAAATGAAAGGAGTGTATACGATATCTGGCAGTCAGCTATTTTCCGGAGCAGGTAATGAATCATGAATCCGCAGTGAAGCCGCGCGCTGTGACGTTTGAAAAAGATGAAGCGATCTTTCAGGCATTGCTTAGTGCCATCGTTGAGCACCAGCTTCCGCCGGGCAGCAAGCTGCCTGAAGAGGCGCTGGCAGAGGTGTTTGGCGTCAGCCGTACCGGCATTCGTAAAGTGCTGCAGCGCCTCGCGGCGGTGCAGATGATCACGCTGTCGCCCGGACGTGGTGCACAGGTCAGCACGCCCGATGTGGCGGAATCACGCGATATCTTTGCCACGCGCAGCATGCTGGAGTGCGCCAACCTGCCCGCTGTACTGACGCATCTGCAGTCGCCACACCTCGCGGCGCTGGAGGCGATTATCACGCAGGAGCAGCAGGCGCATCAGCAGAATGACGGCGCGGCTGCCATTCGTCTTTCAGCCGCGTTTCATATCCAGCTGCAGGCGATATCCGGCAATCAGGTGCTGACCGATATCATCACGCGCCTGACCCAGCGCTCATCGCTGGTGATTGCCGCCTGGGGCACGCCCTGGCAGCACGGCTGCCGCTGCGATCATCACGACAGGCTGGTCGATCTGCTGCGCCAGCGGGCGCTGCCTGCGCTGACTGAGGCGCTGACGCACCACTTCGACCACATTCTCTCCAGCCTGCACTTTGAGCGCAGCGGTGAAACGCTGCCCGATTTCAGCCGGTTATTTGCCGGTCATAAAGGAGCCCTATCATGAGCCTGATACAGGTGATCAACCCCAATACCAGCCTGGCAATGACTGAAACTATTGGTGCGGCCGCGCGCGCCGTGGCGGCACCGGGCACGGACATTCTGGCGGTCTGTCCGCAGCAGGGCGTACCCTCCATAGAGGGACACTTTGATGAGGCGATAGCCGCGATCGGCGTACTGGAGCAGATTAAGCGTGGCGAAGCGCAGGGCGTCAGCGGCCATGTGATCGCCTGCTTTGGCGATCCCGGCTTGCTGGCGGCGCGCGAGCTGGCCAGCGGCCCGGTAATCGGTATTGCCGAAGCGGCAATGCATACCGCCACGCTGGTGGCGACGCGCTTTACCATCGTCACCACGCTGCCGCGTACGCTGGTGATCGCCCGCCATCTGCTGCAGCAGTATGGTTTTACGCACCACTGTGCGGCGCTGCACGCCATCGATCTGCCGGTACTGGCGCTGGAGGATGTCAGCGGCGTGGCGCAGGAGAAAGTCCGGGCGCGCTGCATTCAGGCAAAACGTGAAGATAACAGCGGCGCGATTGTGCTGGGCTGCGGCGGCATGGCGTCGCTGGCGCAGGATCTGACCCGCGAACTGGATATGCCGGTGATCGATGGCGTCAGCGCGGCGGTAAAAATGATAGAGGCGCTGGTGGCGCTTGGCCTGGGCACCAGCAAGCATGGCGATCTCGCTTATCCGCTGCAAAAACCCCTCAGCGGCGCCTTTCAGCACCTAAACTAAGGTCTGGCTGAGGTGTGACAACAGGAACTGACTGAATGAATGACGCATCTGAAAAGAAAGAGTACAGCTTCAACAAAAATTATCCGCGCGATCTGATCGGCTATGGTGGCCAGCCGCCGCATGCGCAGTGGCCCGATAACGCCCGGGTGGCGGTACAGTTCGTACTCAATTATGAAGAGGGCGCAGAAAACAACGTGCTGCATGGCGATGCCGGTTCGGAGCAGTTTCTGTCCGATATCATTGGCGCAGCCAGCTACGCCGATCGCCACATGTCGATGGATTCCCTGTATGAGTATGGGTCGCGTGCCGGTTTCTGGCGCATTCATCATGAGTTTCAGAAGCGTGGTCTGCCGCTGACGGTGTTTGGCGTGGCGATGGCGCTGGCGCGGCACCCGGAAATTGTCGCCGCGATTAAAGCGGCGGATTATGACGTGGTCAGCCACGGCTGGCGCTGGATCCACTACCAGGGAATGGATGCGAAAACCGAACGGCAGCATATGCAGCAGGCGGTCGACGTGCTGACCGAACTGTTTGGCAAAGCGCCGACGGGCTGGTATACCGGGCGGGACAGTCCGAACACTCGCCGGCTGGTCGCAGAGCAGGGCGGCTTCAGCTACGACAGCGACTATTACGGTGACGATCTGCCGTTCTGGACCCAGGTCACACGTCAGGATGGCACCGTCAAACCGCATCTGATCATCCCCTATACGCTGGAGTGCAACGACATGCGCTTCGCCACGGCGCAGGGCTTCAACACCGCCGAACACTTCTTCACCTACCTGCGTGATACCTTTGATGTGCTGTATGAAGAAGGAGAGCGCGCCCCGAAAATGATGTCGGTCGGCATGCACTGCCGCCTGCTGGGGCGGCCGGGAAAATTCCGCGCGCTGCAGCTTTTTCTTGATCACATTCAGCAGCATGAAAAGGTGTGGATCTGCACCCGCCAGCAGATTGCCGATCACTGGATGACGGTACATCCCGCGCCCTGATAATGCCCTCACCGCAGGGGTGAGGGCTGACGCGCTTACTCACTCATCAGGCTGACCTGCGCAGCCACAATGCGCCACCCCTGCGGCAGCCGCACCCACGTCTGCTGCTGCCGTCCGATACGCGCCGTTCCCTCGCGGGTGAATTCGGTGCTGCACACCGCATAGTCATCGCCAAACGTGGTGATCACCGTATTGCGCAGCGTGCGATCGAGCCCTTTTGACGGTCGTGCCGCGCGAAAGGCGCGAATCTCCTCAATCCCGTACAGATTCTCTCCGGCACCCAGCCGGACGGTACGCGCGTCGTGCCAGAACAGTTCGTCCAGCACCGCGACATCATTGCTCACCAGCGCCTGCTCGTAGCGATAAAATGCAGCGCTTATGGCGGCAACGGTATCCGGATCGTTTATCCTGTCCGTCGTCATTATCAGATATCCATTAAAGTAGGTTGATCGTAAGTCAGGCCCTGCTGCTGCAGCGCCCAGGCGGCGCGCAGCGCCAGCTGTTCGTTAAACGGCGCGGCAATCAGCTGTACGCCAATCGGTAAGCCGCTGGCGGTGAGCAGCGGTACGCTACATACCGGCAGGCCAGCGAACGAAATCGGCTGCGTCAGCATGCCCATGCTGGCGCGTGTCGGCAAATCCTGACCGTTGATGTGAATGGTTTCCTGGCCGATGGTGGTGGCGGTACAGGGCGTGGCGGGGGCGATCAGCACGTCATAATGGTCGAACAGCGGCAGCACCTGTTGCTGGAAGTGACGCCGGAAACGCTGGGCCTGCACATACCACGCGGCGGGCAGCATCGCGCCGGCCAGCAGGCGTTCGCGTGAATTCGGCTCAAAGCGTTCTGGCTGGGTGCGCAGAGCGGGCAGATAGTGATTGCCGCCTTCCGCCGCGGTCATGATAAACGCGGCCGCGCGCGCCAGTTCGGCCTGGGGCAGCGTCACTTCTTCTGCCGCGCCGAGCGCGCTGGCGGCTACCGCTACCGCCGCGCGCGCCTCATCATTGCACCAGGTGGTAAAAAAACCGCCCAGCGTCGCGCAGCGCAGCCCGTCGCTGCCCGCCTGCAGGCGGGCGCTGACCAACTCCGGCGGCCGCGTCAGCTGAAACGCATCCTCTGCGTCGCGGCCCTGCAGCGCATCATAAACCAGGCTGAGATCCTCAACCGAGCGGGCAAACGGGCCGATATGATCGAGGCTGGCGACAAACGGCTGCGTACCGCTGCGCGACAGGCGGCCAAAGGTGGGCTTAAGGCCGAAGATGCCGCACAGCGACGCCGGTACGCGAATCGAGCCGTTGGTATCGCTGCCGAGCGAAAAGTGCACCAGTCCGGCCGCTACCGCGGCGGCTGAGCCGCCGGATGATCCACCGGCGATGCGCGTGATATCTCGCGGGTTGCAGGTGGCGCCATAGTGACTGTTTTCGGTGGTAAAGCCGTAAGCGTAGGCATCCATGTTCAGCATACCGGAGAGTAGCGCGCCCGATTCACGCATCCGGCTGACCGCCCAGGCGTCTGCACGCGCCGCCGCCCGCGTGCTAAACAGGCTGGCACCCGCCAGCGTGGTATGGCCGGCTACATCAAACAGATTTTTTACCGCATACGGAATACCCGCCAGCGGTGGCAGCGTTTCACCGCGCAGGCGCTGCCGGTCAAGCTCTTCAGCCTCGCGCAGCATGCGCTGCCCGGTGATCGCCGTCCAGGCGTTGAGCGCCGGGTTATGCTGCTCAATCGCCGCCAGCGTATGGCGGGCAATCTCAGCGGCCCCGATTTCACCCTGCTGCAGCGCACGCTGCAGCGCTGCGATCGATAATGATGTCAGGCGCATGGCTGGAATACCCCGGCCACTTCCAGGCGATCGTCCAGCGGCAGCGCCATCAGCGGCGCGGCTATAGCCGCAATCCGGCTGAGCTGCAGCTGCAGCTCAGCACGACGTGCGTCATCCAGATCCAGTGCGAGGATCTGCTCCATCTGAGCGACATAGTTCGCCCACTCTGCGGATTCGGTCATGAGTCTCTCCTGTTAAAAACCGGCTGCGCTGCCGTTGCTGCGCGGATCGAAAGCGCCTTCCAGCATGCCGCTGGTGTGGCGCACTACGGCGCCCGCATGGCCTACCACTTCACTGAAGTCAGAGAGCAGCTCAACCTGATGACCCAGCAGACGCAGCCGACCCACCGTTTCCGGCGCTACGCGCGCTTCCAGTTTGAGTGAGTCAGAGGCCTCGCCCCAGGTGCGCCCCAGCAGCCAGCGTGGCGCACTGACCGCCTGCTGCAGCGGCATACCCTGAATGACGTGACGGGTAAAAATGGCCGCCTGCGTCTGCGGCTGACCATCTCCGCCCATCGATCCATACACCATGACCCGGCCATCTTTCAGGCGGGCGGCAGCAGGGTTAAGCGTGTGAAACGGCTGCTTGCCCGGCAGCAGCGCCAGCAGATGATCGGGCTGCAGGCTGAACGCCGCGCCGCGATTCTGCCAGGTGATGCCGCTGCCTGGCAGCACCACGCCGCTGCCAAATTCGTGGTAGATGCTCTGAATAAAAGAGACTGCCAGCCCGCTGCTGTCGATGGCGCCCATCCAGACGGTATCGCCCGGACCGCGTCCGGTTCCCCACGGCGCGGCGCGATGGTCATCAATATTGGTCGCAAGGCTGGCAAGATGATCGGCACTGAGCAGCGCCTGCACGTCGGTATCGCTATGGCGCGGATCGGTGATATGCCGATCGCGCAGGCTGAACGCCTGCTTGGTCGCCTCCACAATCCGGTGCAGCGTCTGAGCTTCATCAGCCTGCGCCATATCCAGACGATCGGTAATACCCAGAATCGCCAGCGACACCAGCCCCTGCGTCGGCGGCGTCATGTTCCAGATATCGCCTTCGCTGTGTGCGAGGTGGAGCGGGGTGCAGCGCCGGGCGCGATGCTGCTGCAGATCGTTCAGCGTGACCGGCATCCCCAGCGCGTGCATGTCATCTGCCAGCGACCGCGCCAGCCGGCCGCGGTAAAAGCTCTCCAGCCCCTCTTCACTCAGCTGGCTGAGCGTGGCCGCCAGCGCAGGCTGGGTAAAGCGGCTGCCCGGCTGTGGCGGTCCGCCGTCCGGCATAAACGTGGCGGCAAAGCCGGGCTGATGCTGCAGCTCAGGCGCTTTTGCGGCGGTAGCGGCCGCCTGCGAGGCGGTAACCGGTATGCCGTCGGCAGCGTAACGGATAGCATCGCGCAGCAGACGGTGTGGCGGCAGCGGCGCATGGCCCAGCTCCTGTGACAGGGTCAGCGCCTCCTGCCAGCCGCTGACGGTGCCGGCGACGGTCAGCGCCGCTTCCGGCCCGCGATGCGGGATCGTCTGCCGACCCTGATAAAAACTCATTGTCGCCAGCGAGCCGGCGGCGCCACTGGCATCAATCGCAACGGGTTCCCCTTCAGGCGGCACCACCAGCCAGAAGCCGTCGCCGCCCAGCCCGTTCATATGCGGATAGACCACCGCAATGGTTGCGGCGGCGGCGACCATCGCTTCGAGTGCGCTGCCGCCGTCGCGCAGTACGGCAAGGGCGCTTTCACTCGCCAGATGATGGGGGGTGACGACCATGCCCTGCGGGGCCATGTTGCTCTGAATCATAATTGTTCCCGGCTGATTTCTGCTCATCTCCATCCGACACAGCTGCCAAACCCGCTGCGGCGGCATTCCCTGACGTAAACATAAGCAAGAGCTGTTCCACTTTTTCTGTCGGTGGGTGCTGGATCGATTTATGCTAGAGCAGGGTGAAACGAAAGTTACAGGACAACGCATGAAACAACTCGATGAACGTCTGCGCAGCCAGTACGCGCAGCTGTCGCCTCAGGAGCAGCGCATTGCTGACTTTGTGTTTGACCATTTTGATGACCTGATCAGCTACAACAGTGCTGAACTGGCGCGGCTAAGCGGCGTCTCCAAAGCAACGGTGAGCCGGCTGTTCCGGCGCCTTGGCTATGAAAAATATAAAGATATGCGCGATGAGCTGCGCACCCTGCGGCAGAGCGGAATGCCGCTCACCGACAACCGCGATGCGGTGCAGGGCAACACGCTGCTGGCGCGCCACTATAAGCAGGAGATGGCAAACCTCACGCAGTGGATCAACCGTATCGACAGCCAGCAGTTAAGCGACGTCATCGCCGCACTGGGCAGCGCAAAACGCGTCTTTATCATCGGTATGCGCAACGCGTATCCGGTTGCGCTGCACCTGCGGCAGCAGCTGCTGCAGGCGCGTGCCCACGTGGTACTGCTGCCGCAGCCGGGCCAGACGCTGGGCGAAGAGCTGGTGGATATTACCCCGGACGATATGGTGGTGGTGATGGCGTTCCGGCGACGTCCGCGCCTGCTGCGTCCGCTGATGCAGCAGCTGCAGCAGCGTGATATCCCGCTGCTGGCGCTCTCGGAGCCGCAGGCGCAGGGGATTCAGGGCGTGGCACGCTGGCAGCTTTGTGCACCGCTTGACAGCGTGTCTGCCTTTGACAGTTACGCTTCAGCCATGAGCCTGGTCAATTTACTGGCAAACGCGCTGCTGCATGAAACCCTGTCGCAGGGGCGGCAGCGTATTCATCAGATAGCCGATCTCTATCAGCATCTGGATGAGCTGGAACACCGATAGCGGGCACTGAAATGGTGCGTTGCACCGTTTTGAATCTCTGAAGCAGGGTACGCCAGTACCCGATTTTTCCTGCTGCTGACCCCTTTTATGCCGGTTTGTTACCGGTTTTTTTCTGTCGCTTTGATTGGCACATTAGTTGCAGTCAATGCCTGTAAGAATCTTTTGTTTCACGTTCAACACACCGGGGTGCATAATGAAAAAGGTTTTACTGGCGGTAGCGGGTGCGGCGCTTTTACTGGCTCAGGCAGGCAGCGCGCAGGCGGATCAGCTACAGGATATTCAAAAGCGCGGCGTGATCCGCATCGCAGTGCCGCAGGATTTCCCGCCGTTTGGATCAGTGGGCACCGATCTGCAGCCGCAGGGATATGACATCGACATGGCGCGCTATCTGGCAAAGCAGATGAAACTGAAGTTGCAGCTGGTGCCGGTCTCCAGTGCCAACCGCGTACCTTATCTGCAGACGGACAAAGTCGATCTGGTGATCTCCAGCATGGGTAAAAATGCGGAGCGGGAAAAGGTCATCGCCTTCAGCCGCGCCTATGCGCCCTTTTTCCTCGGCGTGTTCGGGCCGAAAGGTGAGACGCTGAAGGATGCCGCTGCACTGAGCGGCAAAACGATCGGCGTTACGCGTGGCGCGGTTGAGGATATGGTGCTGAGCGCGGCCGCGCCGAAAGATGCGCAGGTCAAGCGTTACGAAGATAACAACACCACGCTTTCGGCTTATCTCTCCGGTCAGGTGCAGTATGTGGCAACCGGTAATCTGGTGGTGGCGGCCATTACCCGGCAGAACGCGGCAAAAGCGCCGGTGGCGCAGTTTATGCTGAAAGATTCTCCCTGCTTTATCGGTC
Organism: Pantoea sp. RIT413; assembly: GCF_003057675.2. NCBI lineage: Bacteria > Pseudomonadati > Pseudomonadota > Gammaproteobacteria > Enterobacterales > Erwiniaceae > Pantoea > Pantoea sp. RIT413. Next base: position 54,507 of record NZ_QBJB02000016.1, on the reverse strand, counting down.
TGAAGAAGAATGAGCCGGCGCTGAAAGCAGAGGTCGATACGCTGATCGAACAGGGTATAAAGGACGGTACGCTGAATAAGCTCTCAGAAGAGTGGCTGAAAGCGCCGCTGCCCGCTTCGCTCGGTGCCTGAGTCATGGCGCAGCTAAATTTCGCTGAACTCTGGCCTTACTGGCCGGAACTGCTGGCCGGGCTATGGGTCACTGTGCAGCTTACGGTGGTGGCTACGCTCGGTGGCGTCAGCCTCGGCATCCTCGGCGCAGCGCTGCGCAGCGGCAGGCCAGGCTGGGCCAGCCGCCTCTGGGGCGTCTATGTGGAGCTGATCCGCAATACGCCGTTTGTCGTACAGCTGTTTTTTATCGTGTTTGGCCTGCCCAACCTGGGGGTAAAACTTACCGCCGGAGAAGCTGCGCTGCTGGCGATGCTGATCAATCTCGGCGCTTACAGCACAGAGATTATCCGCGCCGGCATTCAGGTCACGCCGAAAGGACAGTGGGAAGCGGGGCGCGTGCTGGGTTTAAGCCGCGCGCAGACCTTTCTGCGCGTGGTGCTGCCACCTTCGCTGCAGCGCATCTATCCGGCCCTGGTCAGTCAGTGCATCATCGTTATGCTCGGCTCATCGGTGGTGTCGCAGGTCTCTTATGAGGAGCTGACCTTTGCGGCCAATCTGATTCAGTCCCGCACATTTTTGAGTTTTGAAGTCTACCTGGTGACCACGCTGCTCTATCTGGCGTTGTCAGTTGCGATGCGTCAGCTGCTGCTGGCGCTGGGGCGTAAATGGTTTGGAGTAGAGCCGGCATGACAACCTTTACCGACTGGGACATTCTGCGCAATCTGCTGCTGGCCGCACGCTGGACGCTGCTGCTGTCGCTGGTGGCCTTCGCCGGCGGCACGCTGGTGACGCTGCCGCTGCTGCTGCTGCGCCTGCTGAAAAAGACGTGGCTGACGCGGCTGATTCAGGGCTATACCGCGCTGTTTCAGGGCACGCCGCTGCTGATGCAGCTGTTTCTCGCGTTTTTTGGCGTCGGGCTGTTTGGCGTGGACGTGGCGCCGTGGACCGCCGCCTCGCTGGCGCTGACCTTTTATACCAGCGCCTTTCTGCTCGATATCTGGTACGGCAGCATACGCGCGCTGCCAAAAGGTCAGTGGGAGGCGTCACGCTGCCTCGGCCTGAACTTCGGCCAGACGCTCTGCCGCGTCGTGGCACCGCAGGCGATCCGCATCGGCATTGCGCCGACGGTGGGCTTTGCGGTGCAGGTGATCAAAGGCACCGCGCTGGCCTCAATTATCGGTTTTATCGAGCTGACGAAAGCCGGCACTATTTTAAACAACGTCACGTATCAGCCGTTTAAGGTGTTTGGCCTCGTGGCGCTTGGCTACTTCCTGATGTGTTATCCGCTGTCGCGCTACAGCCAGTACCTGGAGAAAAAATTCCATGCCGCTCATCACCATTAATCAGGTTCAGAAATACTACGGCGAAAATCATGTCCTGAAAGGGGTTGATCTGGATATCGATAATGGCGAAGTGATCTCGATTATCGGCCGCAGCGGCTCCGGTAAAAGCACGCTGCTGCGCTGTATGAACGGGCTGGAGGGCTACCAGGAGGGCAGCATTAAGCTGGGCGGCATGACCATTACGCATCGTGAATCTCAGGCGCGTGAAATCAGCCGCTCGGTCGGTATGGTGTTCCAGAATTTCAATCTTTTTCCGCACATGACCGCGCTGGAGAATGTGATGCTGGCACCGCGCCGCGTGCTGAAAAAAAGCGCGGCGGAGTGCCGGCAGCTGGCAACAAAAATGCTGGAAAAAGTGGGGCTGGGTGAGCGACTGGACTACTACCCGGCCAGCCTCTCCGGCGGCCAGCAGCAGCGTGTGGCGATTGCCCGGGCGCTGGCGATGCAGCCAAAAGTGCTGCTCTGCGATGAGATCACCTCCGCGCTCGATCCGGAGCTGGTGGGCGAGGTACTGAAGGTGCTGGAGCAGCTGGCGGCGGAGGGGATGACGCTGATCCTCGTGACGCATGAAATGAATTTTGCCCGCGACGTGGGCGACCGGGTGGTATTTATGCATCAGGGTCGGGTGTGGGAGCAGGGCAGCAGTAAAACGCTGTTTGCGCAGCCGCAGACCGCCGAACTGAAACAGTTTATCTCGACCGTACGCCTCTGAGCGGGGCCATTAAGGAATTCACTATGGACATTCATCAGTTCTCTCAGATCAATCCGCCGCAGCGTCTGCTGATGGGGCCAGGGCCGATTAACGCCGACCCGCGCGTGCTGCGCGCCATGTCGAGCCAGCTGCTCGGGCAGTACGATCCGGCGATGACGCACTACATGAATGAAGTCATGGCGCTCTATCGCGGCATTTTTCGCACCGAAAATCGCTGGACGCTGCTGATTGACGGCACCTCTCGCGCCGGCATCGAGGCGATTCTGCTTTCTGCTATCCGTCCCGGCGATCGGGTACTGGTACCGGTGTTTGGCCGTTTTGGCCATCTGCTGTGCGAGATTGCGCGGCGCTGCCGGGCGGAAGTGCATACGATTGAAGTGCCCTGGGGCGAAGTGTTCTCGCCGGATCAGATTGAGGATGCGATCAAACGGGTTAAGCCGCGCCTGCTGCTGACGGTGCAGGGCGACACGTCAACCACTATGCTGCAGCCGCTGGCGGAGCTGGGCGCTATCTGTCGCCGGTATGGCGTACTGTTCTATACCGATGCCACCGCCTCTCTGGCGGGTAACGCGCTGGAAACTGATGCCTGGGGGCTGGATGCGGTCTCTGCCGGCATGCAGAAATGCCTGGGCGGTCCCTCCGGCACCTCTCCCGTCACCCTGAGCCCGCAGATGGAGGAGATCATCCGCAAGCGTAAATGCGTGGAGGAGGGGATCCGCACGGCGGCGCATCAGGATGGTGATGATGAGATGATCTACTCCAACTATTTCGATCTCGGCATGATCATGGATTACTGGGGGCCGGAGCGGCTTAATCACCATACGGAAGCGACCAGCGCACTGTTTGGTGCCCGGGAATGCGCGCGCATCATTTTGCAGGAGGGGCTGGATAACAGCATCGCCCGGCACAAGCTGCATGGTGACGCGCTGCTGAAAGGCATCCAGGGCATGGGACTGGAGACCTTTGGCGATCTGCAGCACAAGATGAACAACGTGCTGGGCGTTGTCATTCCGCAGGGCGTGAACGGTGACCAGGTGCGCAAACTGATGCTGGACGATTTTGGCATTGAGATCGGCACCTCATTTGGTCCGCTGCACGGCAAAGTGTGGCGCATCGGCACTATGGGCTACAACGCGCGTAAAGATTGCGTGATGCAGACCCTGAGCGCGCTTGAAGCGGTGCTGCAACACTGCGGTTTTCGTACGCCGCAGGGCGCGGCGCTGCAGGCCGCCTGGGATCGCTACGGGAGCGAAGCATGAGTGCACGCCAGATGAGCGCTGAAGAGGCGCAGTCGGCCGCCGCGCGCATTATGGCGCGCTGTGATGCGCTGGCGGAGATCAGCGAGGAGGAGGATAGCCTGACGCGCGTTTATCTCTCTCCGGAGCACCTGCGCGCTAACGCCTGCGTGGCGGAGTGGATGCAGGCGGCGGGCATGCGGACCTGGCAGGATGCCGTGGGCAATATCTGCGGCCGCTATGAGGCGGCCGAGCCGGGCGCAGCGGCGCTGCTGCTCGGTTCCCATCTTGATACCGTGCGCAACGCCGGACGCTATGACGGCATGCTGGGCGTGCTGAGCGCAATTGAAACCGTGCAGTGGCTGCACGATCGCCGGCAGCGCCTGCCGCTGGCGGTCGAGATAGTGGGTTTTGCGGATGAGGAGGGGACCCGCTTCGGCATTACGCTGCTGGGCAGCCGCGGCCTGACTGGCAGCTGGCCGGAGAGCTGGATCACTCATCCCGACGGCAACGGCATTACGGTCGCCGCCGCGATGCAGGATGCCGGGCTGGATGCCGCACAGGTAAGTCTCGCAGCACGTCATGTCAGCGAGATCGCCGCCTATCTGGAGCTGCATATCGAGCAGGGGCCCTGCCTGGAGGAGGCGGATTTAGCTCTGGGCGTGGTCACCGCCATCAACGGCGCGCGCCGCCTTAACTGCCATTTTAGCGGCGAGGCGGGACACGCCGGCACGGTGCCGATGCTGCTGCGTAAAGATGCGCTGGCCGCCGCCGCCGAGTGGATGCTGTTTATCGAACAGGCGACGCAGGCGCCGCTGGTGGCGACAACCGGCACGCTCAGCTGTCAGCCTGGCGCAGTGAATGTCATTCCGGGAGAGGTGCAGCTGTCGCTGGATATTCGCGGCCCGCAGGATGAGCCGCTGGAGCGGCACCTGTCGCAGCTGTTAACGCAGGCGCAGGCGATTGCGCTGCGGCGCGGGGTGAGCTTCAGCGCCAGCGAATATTACCGCATTGCCGCGACGCCGTGCGATAAACGGCTGCAGCAGGCGCTGGGCGCGGCGGTTGAAACCGTTCAGGGCTGCACGCTGGCACTGCCGAGCGGGGCGGGCCATGATGCAATAGCCATGGCGGAGCGCTGGCCAGTCGGCATGCTGTTTGTGCGTAACCATCGCGGTATCAGCCATCATCCGGCGGAATCGGTAAAAATGGACGACGTGGCGCTGGGCGTGCAGGCGTATCTGCAGGCGGTAACCGCGCTGGCGCAGGCATAAGGGAGCGGGCATGAAGCTGAATGAGTTTAATCAGGCGGATGAGGCTGACGCCCGTCAGGCGATCGCGCACTGCGTCGCCATTCCTGCCTGGCAGCAGGCGCTGGTGGCCGCACGGCCCTATGCCTCCCTGAGTGCGCTGGCCGGGCGGGCGCAGCAGCTGGCGCAGCGCTGGCAACAGGCGGAGCTGGAGCAGGCGCTCAGCGCCCATCCGCGTATTGGTGAAGCAGCCCAGGGTACGGCGCATGAGGCCACGCTGTCGCGTCAGGAGCAGGCTGCGATGCAGCAGGCGGACCGCGACCTGCAGCTCGCGATGCGCGCAGGGAATCAGGCCTATGAAGCACGCTTTGGCCGGGTATTTCTGATCCGGGCCAGCGGACGCAGCGCGGAGCAGATGCTGGCAGAGTTGCAGCGCAGGCTTAACAATAATAAGGCGTGCGAACAGCAGGAGACGCTGGCGCAGCTGCGGGAAATTACCCTGTTACGGCTTAAGGAGAGCATCATATGAGCACCATCACCACGCATATTCTCGATACCGCGCTCGGCACACCGGCCGCAGGCGTTGCCGTCTCGCTGGAGCAGAACAGCCCGGAAGGGTGGTTTCCGGTCAGTGAAGGAGAAACCGATCGCGACGGGCGTATCAGCGATTTAACACCGGAACCCTTAGCGCCGGGGCACTACCGGCTGACGGCAGAGATTGGCGACTATTTTGCCGCTGACGGGCGCGATGCGCTCTATGTCAGCGCGCAGATAGACTTTGTGATCGGACGGGCGGGCAGCCATTATCATCTGCCGTTTCTGATCTCCCCCTGGTCCTGGTCCACCTATCGCGGCAGCTGAACGGCCGCGCTTCATTTTGTGCAGCCTGTCACAAAACCTCTTTTTGAAAGACAAAAGCTATCAAAGCTTTCGGTCCATCCAAATATATTCTGCTCCTGAGTGCCGCTATCTTAACCGCAAAACGTGAAGCCAATGGAGCCGAATAATGAGCACGCCAGACCATAACGATAATGCTGCAGCGTCCGGAAAATGTCCTTTTCATCATGGAGCGTCAGAAGAGAAGAGCGTGCTTGCACGCGGCGCCGGCAGCGGCACCTCGAACCGCGACTGGTGGCCTAATATGCTGCGGGTCGACCTGCTGAATCAGCACTCCAGCCGCTCTAATCCGCTGGATGAAAATTTCAGCTACCGCGAGGCGTTCAGCCAGCTTGACTACGCGGCACTAAAAGCGGATATCCGCGCGCTGCTGACCGATTCACAATCCTGGTGGCCCGCCGACTGGGGCAGCTACATTGGCCTGTTTATTCGTATGGCGTGGCACAGCGCCGGCACCTACCGCACCATTGATGGCCGCGGCGGCTCCGGACGCGGACAGCAGCGCTTTGCGCCGCTCAACGCCTGGCCCGATAACGTCAGCCTTGATAAAGCACGACGCCTGCTCTGGCCGGTAAAACAGAAGTATGGCCAGAAAATTTCCTGGGCCGATCTCTACATTCTGGCGGGTAACGTCTCCCTGGAGAACGCCGGGTTCCGTACCTTTGGTTTTGGTGCCGGTCGTGAGGATGTCTGGGAGCCGGATATGGATGTGGACTGGGGCCATGAAAAAGAGTGGCTGGCCCACCGTCATCCCGAGAGCCTCGCAAATGCCCCGCTGGGCGCCACCGAAATGGGCCTGATCTATGTGAACCCTGAGGGCCCGGAAGCGAGCGGCGATCCGCGTTCTGCAGCACCGGCGATCCGCGCCACCTTTGGCAACATGGGCATGAACGATGAAGAGATCGTCGCGCTTATCGCAGGCGGGCATACGCTGGGTAAAACGCACGGGGCGGCGGCCGCCAGCCACCTTGATGTCGATCCTGAAGCCTCACCGATTGAAGCGCAGGGCTTTGGCTGGCACAACAGCTACGGCAGCGGCGCCGGCGCAGATGCCATCACCTCTGGTCTGGAAGTGGTCTGGACGCAGACGCCAACCCAGTGGAGCAACTACTTCTTTGAGAACCTGTTCAAATATGAGTGGGTGCAGACGCACAGCCCGGCGGGCGCGATTCAGTTTGAAGCGGTAGATGCAGAAGCGATCATCCCCGATCCGTTTGCTCCGGAGAAAAAGCGCAAGCCCACCATGCTGGTGACCGATCTGACGCTGCGTTTCGATCCGGAGTTTGAGAAGATCTCGCGCCGCTTCCTGAACGATCCGCAGGCGTTTAATGAAGCGTTCGCCCGCGCCTGGTTCAAGCTGACTCACCGCGATATGGGACCCAAAGCGCGCTACCTCGGCCCGGAAGTACCGAAGGAAGATCTGCTGTGGCAGGATCCGTTACCGCAGCCGGTGCATCAGCCTGGCGCTGATGATATTGCGCAGGCTAAAGCGCAGATTGCCGCATCGGGCCTGAACGTCAGCCAGCTGGTCTCCGTGGCCTGGGCATCCGCTTCAACGTTCCGTGGCGGCGATAAGCGCGGAGGGGCCAACGGTGCGCGTCTGGCGCTGGCACCGCAGAACGGCTGGGCGGTCAATGCCGGCGTGGTAAGCGATGTGCTGCCGGTCTTGCAGCAGATCCAGCAGGCGTCCGGCAAGCTCTCGCTGGCGGATATCCTTGTGCTGGCGGGCAGCGTCGGTATTGAGCAGGCGGCAGCCGCCGCTGGCGTGGCGGTACAGGTGCCGTTTATGCCAGGCCGCGTGGATGCGCGTCAGGATCAGACCGATATTGAGTCGTTTAACGTGCTTCAGCCGCTGGCCGATGGCTTCCGTAACTATCGTCGCGTGCAGAGCGGTTCCTCAACGGAGACCCTGCTGCTGGATAAAGCGCAGCAGCTGACGCTGAGTGCGCCGGAGCTGACGGCGCTGCTGGGCGGCCTGCGCGTGCTCGGCACCAACTATGACGGCAGTCAGCACGGCGTGTTTACCGATCGCCCGGGCGTGCTGAGCAACGACTTTTTTGTCAATCTGCTCGACATGCGCACCGCATGGCGCGCCACTGATGAACGCGCGGAGCTGTTTGAAGGACGCGATCGTGAAAGCGGTGCAGTGAAATATCACGCCACGCGCGCCGATCTGGTGTTCGGGTCTAACGCCATCCTGCGCGCGCTGGCGGAAGTGTACGCCAGCAGCGATGCGAAGCAGAAATTTGTCCACGACTTTGTGGCCGCCTGGACGAAAGTGATGAACCTGGACCGTTTCGATCTGGCGTAATTATCCTGCGCTGCATCGCGCCTGATACGCCCGTGTAAAAACAGAACCGGAAGCCACGCGCTTCCGGTTTTTTATGTGCCGAAAAACAGCCTGTAGCGCAGATCAGGTATGCCCAACTGGCCAGGCAAGCCGGAAAATGGAATGCTGCTGTGACGTTACCACGCAGGTGGCATTGCCGCCGTGTGCCTGCATAATAGCCCGGACGACAGAGAGCCCCAGACCACATCCTTTTGGATTCGCCTCTCTGGCACTTATCCCGCGCTGAAAAGGCTGAAACAGCAGTGGCTGAAATTCAGGTGGAATACCAGGGCCTTCATCCTGAACAAGAATGTAATTCTCTCTCTCTGTCATACCATTTTTTATCACCAGGGTGCGTGATGTGGAGTAGTGCAGCGCATTATCAAACAGCACGGTCAGGCACTGTGTCATGCGCAAAGCATCACAGACGCAGAGCTGTGGAGTGAGTTCAGTGATAACCGTAAAGCCTTTGTTTTCAAATTCCGGCGTAAATACGTCAATGGCATGTGTAATCAGCTGCTGCAAATCGGTTTCATGCGGATCCAGCAGGTAGCCAGCTCCGCCTGCAGAGCTGACCACGCGTAAATCTTCAATCAGTCTGTTTAAGCCTTCGGTTTGTCTGAGCAGCTTTTCAAACAGAAGCGGGTCGGGGCCAAAAACGCCCTCCACCAGCCCCTGTAAACGGCCGCGTAATATAGTAACCGGTGTCCTGAGTTCGTGTGCGATGGCCGCATTCCACAGATTTCTCTGCTCATCGAGCGTCTGCAGCTTCTCCGCCATTTCATTAAAATCTTTTACCAGGCTGTTGATCTCGCCCAGCATTGAGGTTGTGCAGAGCGCCCGGGCGCCTAAATCACCGGCAGATATCTTTTTCAGGCTGGAAGCAATCGTATTCAGCGGTGTCAGTATGCGCGAAGAGAGTTTCACCGTAAAAAACAGTGAGATAACCAGACTGGAGAGCGTCATAACCAGAACCCATATCCAGTCCCACAGGTTCATAGACTCTTCTGCACCTGCTGTATTTTCGCCAGGAATATAGTCAGTGATAAAGGTATAAAACAGCCATGAGCCTGCAACTGATATAGTAACAATAATGAAAGTCAGCGACAGCATATAGGTGAGTATCTGGCGACTGAGCACAGGCTCCCGGCTCATTGACTTTCTCCCAAACGATAACCCATCCCTCTGATACTTTCCGGCACACCCATCAGACCGGCATGCTCAAGTTTTTTACGCAGTTTACTCATATGGCTATCTACCGTTCTGTCGAGTGTGTCTCCCTCAGGCAGACAGGCGTTGAGTAGCTCTTCACGGGAACAGACTTTACGTGGACTTTTTGCCAGATAGGTCAAAAGTTTAAACTCGGTTGTGGTGAGTACCGGCGTTATGACGCTCTCTCCGGCTTTAATTTCCAGATAAAAGTCGTCAGGATAAATAGTGATATGAGCTGTTCGTATTGGCCTGGCTGCCTCAGCTGGCACATTACGCGCGGCTCGTCTGAGGACAGCCTCAACCCGGGCAATGACTTCGGAAGGGTTGAAAGGTTTGATGACATAATCATCAGCCCCCAGCCTTAACCCCATCAGTTTATCGATATCCTGATCGAGAGCGGTGACCATAATAACCGGCACGTTGCTCTCTTTACGCAGCGTGGTCATGACGTTCCAGCCATCAAGCAGGGGAAGGTTGATATCCAGCAAAATCAGGTCGGGCTTTTTCAACCGGCTCAGACTGATGGCCTGCTCGCCATTGGCTGCCCGCAGGCTGCTCATGCCTGCTCGCTGCAAATAGCTCATTAATATATCTGCTATTTCATCATCATCTTCAGCAACAAGAATTAAAAAGCCGCTATTCATTTATGCTCCGAAAGAGCCAGGTAATGCTGGCTGGCCGGTAGGCAGAAGCAGGCAGCATAATCTTTTGCTCAAAAAGGTAACTGATATCTCATCAGGACAGGCTGGTTTAAAAAAAGTTTCATAAGGCTGACCCTATTTCTTTGCCGCTGCCTTATCTGCACGCGCCGGGGGATCTTAATGCTATCTCCACAAACCACAGATAAACACTCCATAGTGTAATGAGATAATGAAAAAAACAGGCATGCCTCTCTGGTTTTTCATTAATTGAGCGTAAAAGAGAACAGGATACCCGATGACAGGCGCTAACAGAGATACAGAAGAGATGAATGGCCTTCAGGATGTTTTTATCAAAAGATTACGTGTGCTGGCACCTTTTATCTCAGTTTCATGGGGACTACTTTATCTCTGGCTTATACTGGCGCACGCTGCTGACGACCGGGTATCGCATACGCTTATGGCGTCACCATTGATCTATCTCTCTATTGTGGCAGCCGCTTTACTGCTGGTGATGCAGAAGAGGTCCGGTGCATTAAAAGAGATACTCATTATTGCATTCTGGCTGCTGATGATAATGCTGTGGCTGGTGTCATTTTTCTCCAGCATGCTGAATCTGCATCCGGGATTAAATGAATTACTATTTTATTATGAATGTTTTTTGATTTTATTTTTCTGCGGCTCTCCGCTCTATCTGATGATGAGAATAATTAATGCTATTTACTAGGCGTTATTTTAAGGTTTTTTGCTCCATAATCTATCCATAAACCTCACATACAGCCTAAACAATGGCGCTTTAAACTGCCTCCCTGTCTGGTTGTCACTGCGCAACAGGTTTGTTGCGGGCAGAAGCGTGCTGTAGTCAGTTGCTGAGTATGAGATAAATATAATGCCGCTATTTTTTATTCACCGCCCGGTTTTCGCCTGGGTTATTGCTCTGTTTATCGTTCTCAGTGGCGTTTTATCGATTCCGCATCTGCCGGTTGCTCAATATCCTGCTGTTGCGCCTCCCAGCCTCATCATTTCAGTGAGCTATCCGGGCGCAAACGCAGAGGTCATGAACACCTCGGTGGTGTCGCTAATAGAGCGCGAGATATCAGGCGTTGATCATCTGCTCTACTTTGAGTCATCCAGTGACACGACGGGCATGGCTTCCATTACGGTTACCTTTAAACCGGGTACTGATATCAAACTGGCGCAGATGGATCTGCAAAACCAGCTTAAAACGATTGAGCCACGGCTCCCGCAATCTGTCCGCCAGAATGGGATTAATGTTGAAGCGGCAAATGCCGGCTTTCTGATGATAGTAGGTCTGCAATCCCGAAACGGTGCGTTTCAGGAAGCGGATTTAAGTGATTACTTTGCCCGCAATATTGCGGACGAACTGCGGCGGGTACCGGGGGTCGGCAAAATTCAGCTGTTTGGCAGTGAAAAAGCGCTGCGCATCTGGCTGGATCCGGTACGGCTGCACGATTATAAACTTTCTGTCACGGAAGTGCTTACGGCAATCAGTCAGCAAAACGTCATTGTTTCGCCGGGTAGAACCGGCGACGAGCCAGCCATCGACGGGCAGGCGGTAACCTGGCCTATCACGGTAAGGGGCCAGCTTACGTCTGCGGAGGCGTTTGGTAATATTACCATCCGGTCCGATGCAACCGGCGCACGCCTCAGGCTTGCAGATGTGGCGCGCGTTGAATCCGGATTACAGAGCTATGCATTCGGCATACGCGATAATGGCTTGCCAGCCACGGCTGCCGCGATTCAGCTGGCACCTGGCGCTAACGCCATCAGCACTGCATCGGGCATTCATAACCGGCTTAAGGCGCTCACCGGCTCGCTGCCTGAGGGAATAAGCTTTACCGTGCCTTTTGACACCGCACCCTTTGTAAAACTCTCCATTATCAAAGTGGTGGAGACCTTTGCAGAAGCGATGGTGCTGGTATTTCTGGTTATGCTGCTCTTTCTGCATAAAATTCGCTGTACGCTTATTCCGGCTATTGTGGCACCGGTTGCGCTGCTGGGCACGTTAACCGTGATGCTGCTGTGCGGATATTCCATCAATATTCTGACAATGTTTGGCATGGTGCTGGCTATCGGCATTATTGTTGATGACGCCATTGTGGTAGTAGAAAACGTCGAGCGTCTGATGGCAGAAAAAAAGCTGTCACCCCGTGAAGCGACCCAGGAAGCGATGCGCGAGATCACGCCAGCGATCATTGGCATTACGCTGGTACTCACTGCCGTCTTCATTCCCATGGGCTTTGCCAGCGGATCAACCGGAATCATCTATCGTCAGTTCTGCATTTCGATGTCGGTGTCCATTCTGCTGTCAGCCTTTCTTGCGCTGACGCTGACGCCCGCATTGTGCGCTACTCTGCTCAGGCCGCACGATAGTCGCTTAAGCAGCGACCGGACATTTTCAGCCCGCTTTAACCGGCATTTCAATGCGCTTACGGTTCACTATGAATCGGGCATCCGCGCACTTCTCAAACGAACCGGCAGGATGATGTTGACCTATCTGGCGCTCTGTATGGCACTGCTGGCCGGTTTAGCTACGTTGCCATCCTCGTTTTTGCCTGAAGAAGATCAGGGCTATTTCATGTCGTCTCTTCAGCTGCCTTCCGACGCCACGATGCAAAGGACACTTAACGTGGTTGAAAAATTTGAGCATGAAATAGCGCAACGGCCAGCCATTAAAAATAACATCATGATCCTGGGTTTTGGCTTTTCAGGCTCTGGTCCTAACACGGCGATGGCGTTTACGACGCTGAAAGCGTCAAAGGAACGTGGCGGCAGCAGCGCGCAGGCTGAAGCGAGTTATATCCAGCAGCAGATGGAAAGCGTGGCGGATGGCGTTACGATGAGTTTGCTGCCACCTGCCATTGCCGATCTGGGAACCTCTTCAGGCTTTACCTACTATGTGCAGGATCGGGGAGGGCGGGGCTATAAAGCGCTGAAACAGGCTACCGACGAACTGATACGGCGTGCAGGCCATCATCCTGCGCTGGCAGAAGCGTATATCGACGGTTTACCGGACGGCACCAGCCTGTCGCTGAAGATCGACCGGGAAAAGGCAGAGGCGCTGGGCGTTTCATTCGACGAGATAAACCAGACTCTCTCCGTTATCGCCGGGTCCAGTTACGTCAATGATTATGTTAACCAGGGGCGGGTACAGCAGGTTATCGTCCAGGCGGATGCAGCATACCGCATGCAGCCTGAGCAGCTGCTGCAGAGCTGGGTCAAAAACCGCAGCGGCCAGATGGTGGCACTATCCAGCTTTGCGTCGATCGGCTGGGGCGTTGCGCCGCAACAGCTGAATCGCTATCAGGGCTATCCCGCTATCCGTATTACCGGCAGCGCTGCGCCCGGCGTCTCCAGCGGCACCGCCATGCAGGTCATTGACCAGCTGGCGCAACATTTACCGGAGGGGTTTGCTGGCGAGTGGGCCGGCAGTTCGCTGCAGGAAAAGGCGTCTGCAAAACAGCTTCCGTTACTGATTGTGCTTTCCGTGTTGGTGGTATTTATGGTGCTGGCAGCGCTCTATGAAAGCTGGTCTGTGCCAGTGGCCGTTATGTTGGTTGTACCGCTCGGGCTGATAGGGGCTGTAATTGCGGTTGCCATGGCACAGATGACGAATGACGTATTCTTTAAAGTCGGACTGATTACCCTGATTGGGCTTTCGGCCAAAAATGCCATCCTGATTATAGAATTTGCCTGCCATTTACGGCAACAGGGTGAGACCCTGACGGTGGCGATTCTGACTGCGTCAAAACAGCGCCTGCGTCCGATTATAATGACCTCCCTGGCCTTTACGCTTGGCGTTGTTCCACTCATGCTTGCCAGTGGCGCAAGCGATAGTACACAGCATGCCATCGGCACAGGCGTATTTGGCGGTATGATCAGCGGTACGCTACTGACAATATTTTTTGTACCCGTATTTTTTACCATAGTGATGCGTTTTGTTAAGAAAAGGGCGGAGTAGCACAGTGGTATCTGCAGACAAGCTTCAGTAATCAATCGTTTTATCACATGGTAGCGCGAGGCATAATGAATATTATTACCACTTCAAGACTGATTATTCGTCACTTTTGTCGGGACGATGGCACAGCATTATTCAGTTATCTTCATGAGCCGGCCACTCCCTGCTTTTATGATGAAAGAGTAGCGTCGCTGGCGGCTGCTTATCTGGAAGCGGAAAAACGATCGACAGATAAAAGTCAGTTTGCCGTATGCCTGCAAGAGAACAATCAGTTAATAGGCCATCTTTTTGCTGAGAACGGGAATGATGAACCTGACAGGCACACCTGGTCAGCGGGCTGGCATTTCTCTCCGGCATTTCACGGTCAGGGATATGCCCGTGAATCGGTGGCGGCACTGTTTGATTATCTTTTTAAGCAGCAATATGCCCGGCGGATTTATGCCTGGGTAGAAGATTATAATGTTCCTTCGCGCAATCTCTGCGTTCGCTTACATATGCGGCAGGAAGCGTGCTTTAAAGAGTTCGTCAGTTTCATCACTGAACATGGTGAGGCGCGTTATGACGATACGCTGGTGTATGCCATTCTGAAAAAAGAATGGGATGCGAAGCGAAATAAAAATAATGGCGATAATGCTTAGTGAAAGAGTGAACTTTTTTTATAGAGTAAAGACTAATATCTGTCATCAGAAATGATGCAATATATTCAAATAATAGATTCCATTCAAAGGGTGAATGCGCTATTTAGCGCTATTCGCCAGGGCAGCTTATGTCTGCTGTGTCATAATTAAAGAGAAAAGAGATGAAAAAAATACTGGTTACAGGGGCTACCGGCTTTTTGGGTGGTGCTATTGCTGCTGAGTTAATGATAAATGAGAACCCAGAGAGATTGCTTCTTCTTGCGCGAGGCGATGCAGAGAGTAGTGCCCTGGAACGGGTTAAGGAGAATTTAGCTAAGTTTGGCATCAGCCCCGCTCAGCTAAATACCATTTCAGCGCAACAAATCATAGAAGGCGATTTATCAAAGCCGGAAACTTTTATTGCAGATCTCAGGCTGAACGATGTGGAAAAGGTGATTAACTGTGCCGCTATCGCTTCCTTTGGTAATAATCCGTTAATCTGGAAAGTAAACGTTGAGGGCACGTTTCAGCTTGCCAGCCGCATGAGTAAAGTAAAGGGATTAAAACGCTTTATTCATGTGGGTACAGCAATGTCATGTACGCCTGAACCTGACAGCCATGTGACAGAAGCGATCGCGCCCACGCAAAGAAAAGATCATATTGTAGAGTATACCTGGAGCAAATCGACGGTAGAGCAGATGATAAAAGAGCACCTGCCGGGATTCCCGTTAATTATTGCACGCCCCTCTATTGTTGTAGGGCATACTGAGCATGGGTGTATTCCCTCCGCCAGCATTTTTTGGGTGTTTCGCATGGCGCTCAGACTGGGCAAGTTCATGTGCAACCTTGATGACAAAATCGATGTTATACCGGTAGATTACTGCGCCAAAACCATAGTCAGGCTGCTTCAGGCAGCTGAACTCGATCATCCGGTTTATCATATCTCCTCCGGTAGAGAGAGCAGCGTAACGTTTGCAGAGATTGATCGTGCTATGGCGCTGGCTTCAGGCTCCCGACCCGTCTCGGCCGATTATAAAAAAGTCGGCTATAAAGAGTTATCCCGGGAAAAGCATAATTTCAAAACGCTTTTTGGCGACTGTAATGAAAGGATCGTACTGAAATCTATGAGTCTGTATGGCGAGTTTTCAAAGTTAAACGTGACTTTTGATAATGAAAAAATCCTGAAGCTCGGCATGCCAGCCTCACCAAGATTTACCGATTATATTGCGGTCTGCCATAACTCAGTAAAAGAAAAATCACTTTCTGAATTGATGGCTGTCGATTTCAAATAACATGAATGCTTAATAGGGTAGTGCTATATTTAAGCACTACCCTGAATGCCGCTCGGGAACATTTACGCCTGAAGTTAACCCTTTTTCAGGGTATCTTTTTAACGGCAGTGCTGAGCTTATTAACCGCGGTTATGGTAGGTATAAGCTGCCTGACAACCCGGTTCCAGCGTGTCAGTGGCGTTGCGGTAACATAGACAATATCATAGGGCTGTAGTTTGAAATCACTGGCCAGTGCCATCGCTGCCGCATTTTTCAGGTTGATTTGATAAATATCAGCCAGTCTTTTTTCTGCTGGCGCCTTTAATTGCCTGATGACAAAAACGCCTGTGGCGTCAGCCGTAGTCTGATCTATTCCCCGCGCACTGCTGATAGCCTCTGTCAGCGTCATGCCGCTTCTGTCCATCAGTAATGTTTTTTGCGCGCCGGTTTCACCCATGACAAAAATTTTGCGGGAATCATTACGCGGAATGTAAAGAATATCGCCATGATGCAACAGCGCATTTTGTGTCAGGTCGCCCTTCTCTAACAGCAATTTAAGAGATATCGGATACTGCACGGCATCATGCGTCAGTGTGACATTTTCCCAGTCCGCCTCTTTCGTCAGGCCGCCTGCGGCATTGATGGCGTCAAGCACGGTCAGAGGAATATGAGTAATGGGCTGCTGGCCGGAGCGAACGACTTCACCACTCACATACGCTTTCCGGGAGCGAAAAGCGGCTATTTTCACATCAACCTGCGGGGATTCAATGTAGTGGTGAAGTCGTGCAGTTATCTCCGTCCTGACCTGTCCTGTGGTTTTATTAAGAACGTAGATGCTACCCGTATAGGGAAAATAGAGGGTGCCGTTAGGTCGGACAGTGCTGCCGGTTTCCGTTGAGTCACGATACTGACCCGCCGGAGACGTAATTTCCGGATGATCCCAGACGGTAATACTCAGTACATCACCTACGCCGATGCGATAAGAATAATCGTCTTCCGGCAGCCGGAAAATATGTTTTGAACGGTTTTGCTGACCGGCTTCATTAAGCTGTTGCAGCATTACCGGACTTAACAGAGTGACCCTGACCAGCGCGTTAATGTCAGAGCGCTCGCGGTTATCGTTAACCAGCGTTTTATTGGCCAGCGGCAGGTCCTGACCTAGCTGCACGGTACAGCCACAAAGTATTAACGCAACACTGAGCGCTGAATGGCGAAATAGTCGCAATTTACTCTTCATTAATCCGGTCCATAAAAAAGTGCACAACAGCAAGGGTTTTCAGAAATTATCAGTAGCGGCCAGCTATCACGCTGCAAAGCGCTCTGCAGCGGACTGGCGATACAGATGGTGATAACTAGCTGGTATACCGAAGTAGTGCGGATTACTGATGCAGGATTTATGGAGGGAAAATGCAGGCCTGAAAAAGCAGCGTTGTTAACGCTGCTTTTTCGCCGGATAAACTAAATCCGATAAATAAAAATCAGCGGCTGATTGCCTGTTGTCAGCCGCAGTCGCTCAGCCCAGCGTCCACGTATCAGCATCGCGCCACGCCGGAAAGCGCTCGCGGTACGCCTGCAGCGCCTCCAGCGACAGCTCCGCATCCAGACGTGCCGGGGTGAACGGTTCAGCGGCTGCGAGGATCTCCCCCTGCGGTGAGATAATCTGGCTGTCGCCGCGGTAGCGATGATGATTGCCGTCGCTGCCCACCCGGTTACAGCCGGCGATATACGCCTGATTTTCGATGGCGCGCGCCATCAGCAGCGCCTGCCAGTGATGCGCGCGTGGAGCCGGCCAGTTGGCCACATAGAGCGCCAGATCGTAATCGTTGCGGTTGCGGGAAAACACCGGAAAGCGCAGGTCGTAGCAAATCTGCGGCAGAATGCGCCAGCCGCGCCAGTAAACCAGCTCCCGGCGTTCGCCCGGCAGATAGTGCTGATGCTCCTCCGCCATACGAAACAGATGGCGTTTGTCATACTGATGCAGCGTGCCGTCTGGCTCCACCAGCAGAAACCGGTTTACCGCACCCGCTTCTGTCTGAATGGCCGCGCTGCCGCCGATCAGCGCCTGGGTGGCCCGCGCGTGATGCTGCAGCCAGGCCACCACCTCCTGCTGCGGCAGCGAAGCCTGTGCCGCCTCCATGGCAAAGCCGGTCGTAAACATCTCCGGCAGCACAATCACATCGCGTCCGCTCAGTTTTTCCAGCAGCCGATCAAAGTGACGCAGGTTAGCGGCGCCGTTCATCCAGCTCAGCGGCTGCTGCAGCAGAGTAATCTTCAAAGTTTGCACAGGCGCTCCGCGGCGGCGTCAAGCGTCGCCTCTTGTTTGGCAAAGCACAGGCGGATCAGCCGGTGCGGGAAAGGATCAGCGCAGAACACCGACAGCGGGATAGCAGCGACGCCCGCCTCTCTGGTCAGCCACTCGCAGAAGCTGACGTCATCGAGATCGGAGATCGCGCTGTAGTCCAGCAGTAAAAAATAGGTGCCTTCGCTGGGTAATACCTGAAAGCGACTGGCTGCCAGCGTCTGCGTCAGACGATCGCGCCGCGCGCGGTAAAACTCAGGCAGCGTCCGGTAGTGTTCCGGCTGCTGACGCAGCATATCCGCCAGCGCCAGCTGGGCCGGAGTATTGACGGAAAAGGTCAGGTACTGATGTACCTTACGCAGCTCGGCGCTGATAGCGGGTGGCGCTATGGCGTAGCCCACTTTCCAGCCGGTCATATGATACGTCTTGCCAAATGAGGAGACGGTGACCGCGCGCTGGCGCAGTCCGGCATGCGCCAGCACGCTGGCGTGGCCTGCCGTGCTGAAACAGATATGCTCATACACTTCATCGCTCAGCACATAAATCTCCCGATCCGCAATCGCCTGCCACAGCGCCTCCAGATCGCTCTGCTGCCAGACGGTAGCGGAGGGATTGTGCGGCGTATTCAGGATCACCAGCCGCGTACGTGCGCTGAGCCGATCGCGAAATGCAGGCCAGGGGACGCGAAACTCAGGCGGCTGCAGGGCGATGCGCTGCATCACGCCGCCCGCCAGCGTTACCGCGGGCGCATAGCTGTCGTAGCTGGGGTCAAAGCAGATCACTTCGTCGCCGGGGCGCACCAGCGCGGTAATGGCAGCGTAGAGCGCTTCCGTCGCCCCGCTGGTCACGGTAATGTCGCTGCCGGCGTCGGGCCGGTAGCCATAAAGCCCGGCGGTTTTATCCGCGATGGCGTCGCGCAGTTCCGGCGTGCCGATCATCGGCGCATACTGATTGGCTCCCTGACTGACGTGATGCGCCAGCCGCGCCTGCAGCAGTGCGGGGCCGCTGAAATCGGGAAATCCCTGAGAAAGGTTAATGGCGCTGTGCCTGGCGGCAAGCGCGCTCATCTGCGTAAAGATCGTGGTGCCGGTCGCGGGAAGCTTGCTGTCGGGAATAAGATCAAATGGCGTCATAGTAAGCTGGCCTTGCGCGTAAGCAGCGTGATAAGAAACCCTGTATTGCTGACACTATAATCAGGATGCTACTCTTTGGCAATCGAGACGCTTAGATGGCTAAATGCAGCTTTTACAGGAGCAGGTAATGGCACAACCTCATGACAACAGCGCCGCCGGCGAGGCGCTGGCGCAGACTTTGCTGGCGGCATCAACCGGGATAAATGACGGAGCGGCACGCCGGCTGGCGGAACAGCTGTTCAACTGGCAGCCCGCGACGGTGCCGGTTACGCTGCAGGGGCTGGCGGCGGAGCTGCAGCAGGATGAGGCGCTGCAGCAAATCCTCGGTGTACTGCGCTGGCGTTTTCTTACCCGTCCTGAAACGCAGCTGCCTGAGCACGGCTGCGCTGCGCCTGTCGGTTTTGCCGTCAGCGGGGCGTTAAGCGAACTGCTGATCCACTACTGCGCTGCCCCCGGCCAGCTGCCGCTGCGCGAAGCCGCCGATGCGCGCGAGCAGCATCTGCAGGCGGTTCAGCAGCTGTGGCGCGGATTTTCCGCTGGCTTTCGTCGCCGGGTGGGCAGCGAAGCGCTCTTCAGCTGGCCCGGATGTGACCAGCTGCTGCTGCAGTCGGTCTGGCATGACGCTCTCGGCTACAGCGGTGCAGCGCTGATCCGGCGCAGCCTCAGCGCTATCACGCTGAGTGATTTTTCCGGTATTGATGATGAGGAGATGCGCAACGCCTGTCTGCACAGCGCGCTGGCGCTGGGGCGCACCCTGATGCTGGCCGCTGACCATATTGCGGATGAAGAGGCGCTGGTTGCCCGCATTCGCCAGGCCGCGTAGGCGCTGGCGCAGGCAAAAAAAACGCCTCCGTAAGGAGGCGTCTGGCACCGGGTGTCGGGATTATGCCGCTTCGCTGGGCTGCGCCCGCGGCCGGGGTTGTGGCTTCGGTGCGGCCAGGGCTTCCGGCACGAACTCATCCACATTAATGGCTTTCAGCCGGCTTGCTTCTGCGCGGATCAGCACCTGCGCTTCGCTCTCGTCGATCAGCCCCTCTTTCAGCGCCCGCTGCGCCAGCGCATCAAGGCGGGTAAAGGAGAGATGCTTTTTCTGTTGCTGACAGAGGCGATCGTGGATCACTTCTGCCGCCATCACATCCTGCAGCGCCTGCTCCAGCTGGCCCGCCGGATTATGCTCAGCTGGCGTCAGATACTGACCGCGGCCAAGGCGGGAGCGGGTGGCAGAAGGCAGCTGCAGCAGCTTCGCCAGTTTATGATCAAGTTTGTCTGACGGCGGCAGGCAGCGTTTGCCGCCGGCGAAGATAGCCAGGCGCAGCGCACCGGCGGCCAGACGGTTCGGGAAGTTACGCAGCAGATCGTCCATCGCCACTTCTGCCTGATGCAGCGCATCCTGCACGCCCCAGTGCACCAGCGGCAGATCGGCCTCATGACGGCCTTCTTCGTCATAGCGTTTCAGCGTGGCGGAGGCCAGATACATCTGGCTCAGCACATCGCCAAGGCGGGCAGAGATGCGCTCGCGCCGCTTCAGGCTTCCGCCGAGCACCGCCATGGAAATATCGGAGAGCAGCGCCAGGTTCGCGCTCAGACGATTAAGCTGCTGATAGTAGTGGCGCGTGGCGTCACGCGTCGGCGCGGCGCTGGTGCGGCCGTTGGTCAGGCCGAGCCACAGGCTGCGTACCGCGCTGCTGCCGACGTGACCGATATGGCTGAACAGCGCGTGGTCAAAGCGGGAGAGATCGTTCTTCGCCGCCGCGTCCATCTCTTTAAGCACCCAGGGATGGCAGCGAATGGCACCCTGGCCGAAGATAATCATGCTGCGCGTCAGGATATTAGCGCCCTCAACCGTAATGGCGATTGGCGCACCCTGATAGGCGCGGGCGAGGAAGTTGTTATCTCCGAGCATAATGCCTTTGCCGCCCGCGATATCCATCGCGTCAATAATGGCGCGCTGGCCGCGGTGGGTGCAGTGATACTTCACAATCGCAGAGAGCACGGCGGGCTTTTCACCCTGCATAATGCCGGTGGTGATCAGCGTGGCGGCCGCGTCCATAACGTAAGCATTACCGGCAATACGCGCCAGCGGCTCTTCAATACCTTCCATTTTACCAATCGCCACTTTGAACTGACGGCGGATGTGCGCATAAGCGCCGGTGGCCAGCGCCACGCTTTTCAGACTGCCGGTGGAGTTAGAGGGCAGGGTGATGCCGCGCCCGACCGAGAGGCACTCGACCAGCATGCGCCAGCCCTGACCGGCCATCGCCGGACCGCCGATGATATAGTCAATCGGCACGAAAATGTTGTTGCCGCGCGTCGGGCCGTTCTGGAACGGCACGTTGAGCGGGAAGTGGCGATTACCAATCTCCACGCCCGGCGTATGGGTCGGGATCAGTGCACAGGTAATTCCCGGCTCCGGGTTATCGCCCAGCAGACCATCGGGATCGGAGAGTTTAAACGCAAGGCCCAGTACGGTGGCGACCGGTGCCAGCGTAATATAGCG
Source organism: Pantoea sp. RIT413 (assembly GCF_003057675.2). Taxonomy (NCBI): domain Bacteria; kingdom Pseudomonadati; phylum Pseudomonadota; class Gammaproteobacteria; order Enterobacterales; family Erwiniaceae; genus Pantoea; species Pantoea sp. RIT413. The sequence goes on along the minus strand of NZ_QBJB02000016.1, from coordinate 32,988 downwards.
TTTGTTCCAGGTCAGGCGCATGCCCAGCACCTGCTGACCCTGCCACTCGCCCATGCAGACCACCCCGGTATCAGGAATGGCGCCCGCATCAGAACCCGCTTCCGGGCTGGTCAGGGCAAAGCAGGGGATCTCATCGCCGCGTGCCAGACGGGGCAGATAGTGATCTTTCTGCTCCTCAGTACCGTAATGCTGCAGCAGTTCGCCCGGTCCCAGAGAGTTCGGTACGCCGACGGTGATTGCCAGAATACCGGAGACGCCAGCCAGCTTCTGCAACACGCGCGCCTGCGCATAAGCGGAAAACTCCAGTCCGCCATACTCTTTTTTGATGATCATGGCGAAAAAGCGGTGCTGCTTCAGATAGGCCCACAGCTCCGGCGGCAAATCGGCCAGCTCATGAGTAATCGCGAAGTCGTTTGCCATACGGCACGCTTCCTCAACCGGACCATCCAGAAACGCCTGCTCCTCAGCGGTGAGGTGCGGGCGCGGATAGTTGTGCAGCTTCTGCCAGTCCGGCTTGCCCTGAAACAGGTCGCCTTCCCACCAGGTCGTGCCGGCATCGATCGCTTCCTGCTCTGTGCGTGACATCGGCGGCATGACGTTACGAAAGCCCCGCAGGGCTGGTTTTGAAAACAGGCGCTGGCGCAGCGACGTCAGGTTAAGCGGCAGCAGGACCAGCGCCAGCGGCAGCAGCAGCCAGGCGCTCCAGAGGCCGGTTAAGGCCATGGCAGCGGTCCAGAGCAGCAGGATGGCGCTGCTCAGACGCAGAGATATCTGATGATAAAAGAGGGCGCTAACCAGCAGTAGCGTCGCCACAATGGAAACCAGCAGCATAGTGAATCGCTCCGTAAGTAGTAAGAGGTCTGACCTGTTAGTCACAGGTTTAGAGCAGCCGCTCTTAATAAGCAATTCCTTTACATCACAATTACAACCAGGCTCACAAAATCATCGCGGCTGGCGCATTTATCGCCTGGCTACGCTGTGGCAGACGCGTTTTCCCTGCTGCCAGCGCTTTGCGCCCCTGTGGCATTCCGTTAAACTTGCCGGGTTAACCTCTCCGCTAAAGGACATCTCTTATGTATCAGGACATCATTCGCTCGGAACTCAACGAAGCCGCCGACACCCTGACCCGATTTTTGAGTGACGACGCGAACATCCACGCTATTCAGCGCGCTGCGGTGCTGCTGGCAGATAGTTTCAAAGCGGGCGGAAAAGTGCTCTCCTGCGGTAACGGGGGATCGCACTGTGACGCGATGCATTTTGCCGAGGAGCTGACCGGCCGCTATCGCGAAAATCGTCCTGGCTACCCGGCGATTGCGATTTCTGATGTCAGCCATCTCTCCTGCGTCAGCAACGACTTCGGCTATGACCATGTGTTTTCGCGCTACGTGGAAGCGGTCGGGCGCGAAGGCGATGTGCTGCTGGGACTCTCCACTTCCGGCAACTCCGCTAACATCATCAAAGCGATTGAGGCCGCGCGCGCGCAGGGAATGAAAGTGATCACCCTGACCGGCAAAGATGGCGGCAAAATGGCGGGCAGTGCGGATATTGAGATCCGGGTTCCGCATTTCGGCTATGCCGATCGCATTCAGGAGATCCACATTAAAGTGATCCATATCCTGATGCTGCTGATTGAAAAAGAGATGGTTAAGTAATTTACGCTGCCTTCCCGCATGCCGGGAGGGGTGAGAAGGGGGGAAGCTATGTGCGAATTGCTTGGGATGAGCGCCAATGTCCCTACGGATATCTGTTTCAGTTTTACCGGACTGGTGCAGCGCGGCGGCGGTACCGGACCGCATAAAGATGGCTGGGGTATCGCCTTTTATGAAGGTAAAGGGTGCCGCACGTTTAAAGATCCGCTGCCGAGCGTAAATTCACCGGTTGCCCGCCTGGTGCGGGAGTATCCGATCAAATCGCACTCGGTGGTCGCGCATATCCGTCAGGCAAACCGGGGCGAAGTCTCGCTGGAGAATACGCATCCGTTTACCCGCGAGCTGTGGGGCCGCAACTGGACTTACGCGCACAACGGACAGCTTAAAGGCTATCGCCAGCTCGACAGCGGCCACTTCCGCCCGGTGGGGGAGACCGACAGTGAAAAGGCGTTTTGCTGGATCCTCTCACAGCTGCAGGCGCGCTATCCGCGCACGCCAGGTAACTGGCCCGCCGTGTTCCGCTATATCGCTGAAATCGCCGGCGAGCTGCGTGAAAAGGGCGTTTTCAATATGCTGCTATCGGATGGTCGCTATCTGATGGCGTTCTGCTCCACCAATCTCTACTGGATCACGCGGCGCGCGCCGTTTGGTAAAGCGCGCCTGCTGGATCAGGATGTGGAGATCGATTTCCAGCAGCAGACCACGCCGCATGATGTGGTGACGGTTATCGCCACGCAGCCGCTGACCGGAAATGAAACCTGGCACCGGATAGCGCCAGGCGAGTGGGCACTATTTTGCCTGGGTGAGCGCCAGGAATGATTTGGACGCCGCGTCCGGTGCAGAAAGTACCGGCGTGTTGTTCACCGCATACTGACCCGTTGCGGTGACGTTAACGCTGGGCGGTACGTGATATTTAGCAAAATAGGCGTAGCCCGGCTGCAGTTCGCGCCAGAAATCGATGTAGGTCGAATAGCGATGACGCTGAAGATTGCTTTCCGTCATGCGGAACGGATAAATATTCAGCTGCATCTCCTGCTGGCCGTTACGCAGGGCCGCATTAACGTAGTTGAAAATCTCATCCATTGAGCCGTTGGTCATGGCGTAGCAGCCCACGGAAACGCAGTCGCCGTGAATCATCAGATAGTTGCCGTTATAGCCCTTACTGCGATCGTACTGGTTAGGAAAACCGGTATTGATGGCGCGGTAAAAGCGGCTGTCAGGTTTCAGCTGATTGAGTTTGACGTTGTAGAAACCTTCCGGACTTTTGAAGTCGCCCTGGCGGCGCTTGGGACCGAGTCCGCCGGAAAAATTACAGATGCGATAGCTGTCCAGCAGGCGATATTCATTACCGATTTTGCCATAGAGCTCCAGCGTACGCTCTTCTTTGAAAATCTGAATAAACACCGGTGTACCCAGCAGTTGTTTTTTTAACTCTTTGCTTACCGGAGCCAGCGGCTGTGCGGGTTCAGGTGTGATTGCCCAGCTAAGGACTGGCATAAGAATCATCGCGAACAGCAGTGCGATTCTGCCCATTCTGTGTGTACCTTGAAGTGAAGAAAAACTCAGACGCGCAGCGTCACTCAGTTGCATTATCGGAAATATCCGCTATCGCTGCGCAACATTAACATTGTCTGGCTTTTAATCAAGATAGCGGGCAACAAAATGGCGCAAAGTTGTGATGCATCGGGGAGTAAAAGCGCTCAGGCGCGGCATCGGTGCCGATGACGATTGCTCAACGCCTTCGCTACTGTATACTTAGCCAGTGTCCGGAGGGGGTATGCGCAAAATCATTCATGTCGATATGGACTGCTTTTACGCAGCGGTTGAGATGCGTGACGATCCGTCGTTGCGGGATATCCCTATCGCGATTGGCGGCAACCGCGTTCAGCGCGGAGTGATCAGTACCGCTAACTATCCGGCGCGCAAATATGGCGTGCGCAGCGCCATGCCGACCTCGACCGCGCTGCGTCTCTGTCCGCACCTGCGCCTGCTGCCGGGACGCTTTGACGCCTATAAAGAAGCCTCGCGACAGATCCGCGACATCTTTCTCCGCTACACGCCGCTGATTGAACCGCTCTCGCTGGATGAAGCCTATCTGGATGTCACCAGCAGTCTGCACTGCCAGGGGTCGGCGACGCTGATGGCGCAGGCGATCCGCGCGGATATTCTGCGCGAAACCGGACTGACCGCGTCAGCCGGCATCGCACCGATCAAATTTCTGGCGAAAATCGCCTCCGACCTTAATAAGCCTGACGGCCAGTATGTGATCACCCCGCAGGCGGTGCCGGCGTTTCTGCATGAGCTGCCGCTCAGCAAGATCCCGGGCGTGGGCAAAGTGGCGACCAAAAAGCTGGAAGAGATGGGGCTGCGTACCTGTGCTGACGTGCAGCGCGCCGATCTGGCGCTGCTGCTGAAGCGGTTCGGAAAGTTTGGCCGCTCGCTCTGGGAACGCAGCAACGGCATCGATGACCGCGAAGTGATCGTCGAACGTGAACGTAAGTCGCTGGGGGTAGAGCGTACGCTGCCGGAAGATATCCACCACTGGGAGCAGTGCCTGCCGATTATCGACTACCTCTATGCGGAGCTGGATCGCCGTCTGGGGGCTATCCGGCCAGATAAGCAGATCGCCCGGCAAGGGGTGAAATTTAAGTTCAGCGATTTTCAGCAGACCACGCAGGAGCACGTCTGGGCGGTGCTGAATAAAGAGGATATGGTGGCGGTGGCGCGTCAGGTCTGGGAGGCGCGTCGGGCAGATCGCGGAGTAAGGCTGGTGGGACTGCACGTTACGCTGGTGGACCCGCAGCTGGAGCGTCAGCTGCTGCTGGGACTCTGAAATCTCCCCCGCCCGGCAAGCGGACAGGGGAGCGGCATCGATTACGCTTTTGCCGGAATCGCGTTCAGTAGCGCAGTGAGCAGCTTCCAGTAGAGGCCAACGCTCTCAATATGCACCTGCTCATCCGGCGAGTGCGGGCCGGTAATGGTCGGTCCGATAGAGACCATATCCATATGCGGATACGGTTTCTTGAACAGGCCACACTCCAGACCGGCATGGATCACCTGAATGTTTGGCGTTTTGCCAAACAGCGCTTCGTAGGTGGTGCGCGTCAGCGCCATGACCGGTGAGTCAGCGTCAGGCTGCCAGCCCGGATAACCGCCTTTTGGCGCAGTCTGCGCGCCCGCCAGCGCGCCCAGCGAGGTCAGCGTCTCTACCACCCACTCTCTGCCGGTATCGATCAGCGAACGGATCAGGCAGATGATTTCAGCGTTAGCCTGATCCATGCTGACCACCCCCACGTTCAGTGAGGTTTCAACCACGCCCTTCGCCACGTCTGAATTACGGATCACGCCGTTAGGGGTGCTGTTGAGCAGGTTGATAAAGCGATCGCGGCTCTCCGCACTCAGCGCCTCAGCCTGCTGCGCCAGCGGCTCGGTCTGCAGCACAATATGCTTCTCTTTGCTGCCGAGCTCGTTGAGCAGTATCGCCTGGAAGTGCATCGCCGCAGATTTCAGCGCGTCTACTTTGTGGCTCTCTACGGCCAGCGTGGCAAAGGCTTCACGCGGGATCGCGTTACGCAGCGTGCCGCCGGTAAAGTCGATCAGACGCAGATCCAGCTCGCGGGCATGGGCGGCCAGGAAACGCGCCAGCAGTTTGTTCGCGTTGCCGAGACCAAGATGGATATCCGCACCGGAATGACCACCTTTCAGACCTTTAAGCGTCAGCTTCAGCGTTTCATAGCCGGCTGGCACCGCTTCGCGACTCAGCGGCAGCGTGGTAATAAAGTCGATGCCGCCCGCGCAACCCATGTAGATCTCACCCTCTTCTTCAGAGTCGGTGTTGATCAGGATCTCTGCCTGCAGCCAGTCCGGCTGCAGGCCAAACGCGCCATCCATGCCCGACTCTTCGGTCATGGTCAGCAGCACTTCCAGCGGGCCGTGCGTCAGGCTGTTGTCAGCCAGTACCGCCAGCGCTGACGCCATGCCGATACCGTTATCTGCACCCAGCGTGGTGCCGCGCGCTTTCACCCATTCGCCGTCCACCCACGGCTGAATCGGATCTTTCGTGAAATCGTGGGCGGTATCGTTGTTCTTTTGCGGCACCATATCCAGGTGCGCCTGCAGGGCAACCGGCGTGCGGTTTTCCATGCCGGGCGTGGCAGGTTTGCGGATCAGAATATTACCGACCCGATCGCGTTCGACCCAGAAATTCTGCTCTTTGGCCCAGCTGACCACATATTCAGCCAGCGCCTCTTCATGATAAGAAGGGTGGGGAATGGAGCAGATTTTGGCGAAGATATCCCACAGCGGCTGCGGGGAGAGTTGAGACAATTCAGACACAACGCGTCTCCTGTATCAGCGTGGCGGACAGGCCGCTCGCACGCAGTTTCCGGTTTAAGATCGCCGTCAGCTCATCTGACGTGATGAGCCAGAGAATATCACCCTTTATTCGCAGGCGCGTCATCAGGCGCGCTAAAAACCTGCAACCAGTGTGACGGATGCTGGTTTTTAACGCGTCAGATCCTTATAATCTCGCGCAACCTTTTCCCCCTTGCATATTTTTAAGCCACTTTTGGTGGTTGGGATTCCTTTTATGAGCGAAAAATACGTCGTAACCTGGGACATGCTGCAGATTCATGCCCGTAAACTGGCCCAGCGCCTGCTTCCTGTGGAACAGTGGAAAGGCATCATCGCGGTAAGCCGCGGCGGTCTGGTTCCGGCATCGCTGCTGGCGCGTGAGCTGGGTATTCGCTACGTCGATACCGTTTGCATCTCCAGTTACGATCACGATCACCAGCGCGAAATGAAAGTGCTGAAGCGCGCCGAAGGCGACGGTGAAGGCTTTATCGTTATCGACGATCTGGTCGACACCGGCGGCACTGCGCAGGCGATCCGTGATATGTATCCGAAAGCGCGTTTCTGCACCATCTTCGCCAAGCCTGCTGGCCGCGCGCTGGTGGATGATTACATTGTGGATATCCCGCAGAACACCTGGATCGAACAGCCGTGGGACATGGGCGTGGTCTATATTCCGCCAATCGTCAAAAGCTGATTGATGCAACGCAAACAACGCCCGGTTAAGCCGGGCGTTGTGCTATTCGCGCCTCGCGCAGCCGGGGCGGGTGCAGTAAACTCATAGCCATCTATGCGACCGCCGCAGGAGAAACCATCAGATGGCCGAAAAAAATCTTAGCGAAGAGTTATTCAAGCCGCGTTTTAAACATCCCGAAACCTCTTCCCTGGTGCGCCGCCAGCATCACGCTACCGCACAGGTGCATAACGCGCTGGAGGGGGATACTCAGCGCGGCTGGTATCGCATGCTTAACAAGCTGCTCTGGACATGGCGCGGCCTGTCACCGCAGGAGATCAGCGAAGTCCTGGCGCGCATCGCCGTCAGCCGCTTTGAACACACCGATGAGGCGCTGCTGGATACGGTAATCGGCTATCGCGGCGGCAACTGGAATTTTGAGTGGTCAAAGCAGGCGGCGCTCTGGCAGCAGCGGGCGATGCAGAGCGAGCAGCATGATGAAGCGGGCCAGCAGTGGCTGCATGCGGCGAATCTCTACAGCCTCGCGGCCTATCCCTATATTAAAGGCGATGAGCTGGCTGATCAGGCGCAGGTGCTGGCTAATCGCGCCTATGAAGAGGCGACCCGGCGGCTGCCGGGCGAGCTGAAATCGCTGACGTTTCCCGTCAGTGGCGGCAGCCCGGTTACCGGGTTTCTGCATATGCCGGCGCAGGCCAGCGCACCTTATCCCACCGTGATGCTGTGCGGGGGGCTTGATTCGCTGCAGAGCGATCACTATCGGCTGTTTCATGACTACCTGGCCCCGCGCGGTATCGCTATGCTGACGCTGGATATGCCATCGGTTGGCTATAGCAGTAAATGGACGCTAAACCAGGACACCAGCCATCTGCATCAGCAGGTTCTGCGCGAGCTCAGCAACGTGCCGTGGATCGATCACACCCGCGTGGCGCTGTTTGGCTACCGCTTTGGTGCCAATATTGCGACCCGACTCGCCTGGCTTGAAGTACCGCGTATCCGTGCCGTGGCCACGCTGGGCGCGATGGTACACGGCGTGTTTGTTGACGCGGCGCGTCAGCAGCAGCTGCCGGACATGTATATGGATATGCTGGCGAGCCGGCTGGGTATGGCGTCAACGTCCGACAGCAACCTGCGCATTGAGCTGAATCGCTATTCGCTGAAGGTACAGGGGCTGCTGGGACGCCGCACCCCGGTGCCGATGCTGGCCGCTTACTGGCCGGACGATCTTTTCAGCCCGGAGGAGGACTCACGCCTGATTGCCGGTTCGTCGGCGCAGGGCAAAACGCTGGCTATTCCGGCTTCACCGGTATTTCACAGTTTTGAGAAAGCGCTGAATCAGATTTGTGACTGGCTCAGCAAACAGTTGCAGCGGTAACTGGCAAAACACAAAACCTCTGCTAAAACTTAATGTCGGCATATTACGCGCTGCGCCTTTTGCTCAGCGCGCTGCTTTTTTTACGGTTTATTTGAGGGAGAGAATTAGCATGACGTTACCGAGTGGTCACCCCCGTAGTCGCCTGCTTAAGCGCTTCACCGAATTGGGGCCGTACATCCGTGAAGGAAAATGCGAAGATACGCGTTTCTTTTTTGACTGCCTGGCTGCCTGCGTTAACGTAAAGCCTGCACCGGAGAGCCGCGAGTTCTGGGGCTGGTGGATGACGCTGGATGCGCACAGCGATCACTTTACCTACGAATATCACTTCGGCCTGTTTGATAAAGAGGGCGACTGGAGTGTGACAACCATTAAAGGTAAAGAGAACAACGAGCGTGTAGAGAGCACCCTGCGTAACTTTCATGAGCGGCTGAAAGCGATGCTGCACGAGCAGAAGCTCGATCTGCGTCCCGCAGCTGGTTTTAAAGAAGAGCCGGTTAAGCTGAGCGCATAACATAAAAAAAAGAGCCGGTCATGCGCCGGCTCTTGCGTTGTCAGAGTGTCAATACCGCAGCGGGTAATCAGAACTGATAGGTCAGCGCGACGGCCACCACATCGTCATTGTTCAGCCCCAGCTTGTTGTTGTCATCCAGCTGATTGATTTTGTAATCCACCATGGTCGACATGTTTTTATTGAAGTAGTACGTCAGGCCCAGATCAACATATTTCACCAGGTCTTCATCACCCACGCCTTCAATATCCTTGCCTTTGGTCTGTACATAGCCGAGTGACGGACGCAGACCGGAATCGAACTGATACTGCGCCACCATTTCAATGTTCTGCGCTTTGTTGGCAAAGCCGCGCGTGCCGATTGGCGTCATGTTGCGCGTCTCGGTGTAGATGGACGCCAGGTAGAGGGCGTTGGCATCATATTTGATACCGGCTCCCCAGGACTCCGCTTTGTCGCCGCGTCCGAGCAGGCCGGCCTGCTGCTGCTGACTGGTGCGATCGGATGAGGTAATGGCTGACATCAGGCTGACGCCGCTATCGCCAATGGTGTAGCCCAGGGATGCGCCGTAGCCGTCGCCGTTCTGGGTGCTGGTATCCGCTGCGCTGCCGCGGCTGTTCGCGCTGTCGGCGTCGTTTTTACCCTGATACTGCAGGGCGAAGCGCAGGCCATCCACCAGACCAAAGAAATTACTGTTGCGGTAAGTTGCCACGCCTGACGTGCGCGCCGCCATAAAGTTATCGGTGCGCGCGGTGCCGTCACCCCCGAACTCAGGGAAGACGTCGGTCCAGGCTTCCACGTCATACAGCACGCCGTAGTTACGGCCATAATCGATTGAGCCGTAGTCGCCAAATTTCAGGCCGGCAAAGCCGAGACGGGTTTTGTTGCCGTTGTTCGCGTCACTGCCTTCAGAGCGGTTGCCCTGAAACTGATATTCCCACTGGCCGTAACCCGTCATCAGATCGTTGATCTGCGTCTGACCTTTAAAACCGAGACGCACGTAAGTTTTATCACCGTCCGCGCCTGCATTGTCACTGAAATAGTGCATCCCTTTTACGCGACCATAGAGATCCAGTTTGTTGCCGTCTTTATTATAAATTTCTGCGGCTTGTGCCGTTGTGGCCAGAGCCAGTGCGGAAACAACCAGTGCCAGTGTGCTTTTCTTCATTTGCTATCAATCCCGATGAGTAAAAAAAGTATGTACCCGTGAAAAGGTTTGTAAAACACGGGACGTTTTACCGATCGCTGATGAAGGTTTTATGACAGATTTGCGCAATCGGGGTGAATGAGGCGGTTAAGTTGTGCTGACTGGCCTGCGGAAATTCGCGCTTTTCCCGGCGTGGCTGTTGGCTTCCTTGCTGACTCCTGATAAAACGTCCGTTCGCGGATTTTTTCTCAGATGGCAGGAAAATATGAGTGGCAGTCAGACCCTGGTGGTCAAATTGGGTACCAGCGTTCTCACCGGCGGTTCGCGCCGGCTGAATCGGGCGCACATGGTGGAGCTGGTTCGCCAGTGTGCACAAATGCACGCGGCGGGACATCGCATTGTTATTGTCACCTCCGGCGCGATTGCGGCCGGACGTGAACACCTTGGCTATCCCGAACTGCCACCGACCATCGCCTCAAAGCAGCTGCTGGCTGCGGTGGGGCAGAGCCGTCTGATCCAGCTGTGGGAGCAGCTGTTCTCTATTTATGGCATCCATATCGGGCAGATGCTGCTGACGCGCGCGGATATGGAAGATCGCGAACGCTTTCTTTATGCGCGCGATATGCTGCGCGCGCTGCTGGATAACCACATCGTTCCGGTGATTAACGAAAACGATGCGGTCGCTACGGCGGAAATTAAAGTTGGCGATAACGACAACCTCTCGGCGCTGGCGGCAATGCTGGGCGGAGCGGACAAACTGCTGCTGCTGACCGATCAGCAGGGGCTGTTTACCGCCGATCCGCGCACGAATCCGGAGGCGCAGCTGATTAGCGACGTGCACCAGATTGATGATGCGCTGCGGACGCTGGCGGGCGGCAGCGTGTCAGGATTAGGCACCGGTGGTATGGCAACCAAACTGCAGGCTGCGGATGTCGCCTGTCGCGCCGGCATCGATGTGATTATAGCTGCCGGCAGCCGTCCCGATGTGATTAGCGATGTGCTGAACGGCAAACCGGTCGGCACGCGCTTTCATGCGCAGCAGTCGCCGCTGGAGAACCGCAAGCGCTGGATCTTCGGCGCGCCGCCGGCCGGCGAAATCACCATTGATGATGGTGCCCTGGCGGCGGTGCTGGAGCGCGGCAGTTCGCTGCTGCCTAAAGGCATCCGCGAGGTGCAGGGAAATTTCTCACGCGGTGAGGTGATCCGGATCCGCAACCTGCAGGGACGCGATATCGCCCACGGCGTGACGCGTTACAACAGCGATGCGATGCGCATGATCGCCGGACATCACAGCCAGGAGATCGGTGATATTCTCGGTTATGAATATGGCCCGGTTGCCGTGCATCGCGACGACATGGTTGTCAGCTAAGGAGCAGAAAATGTTAGAGGAAATGGGTAAGGCGGCGCGGGCGGCATCGTACGCGCTGGCGGCGCTCTCCACCGCAGAGAAAAATCAGGTGTTGCTCACCCTGGCTGAAGGGCTGGAGGCGGATCACGCAGAGATTCTGGCGGCGAATGAACAGGATCTGGCCGACGCGCGGCAGAGCGGCATGAGCGCGGCACTGCTCGATCGCCTGACGCTGACGCCGCAGCGGCTGAAGAGTATCGCCGATGATGTGCGGCAGGTCTGCCAGCTGGCCGATCCGGTCGGACAGCTTATTGACGGGGGCCAGCTCGACAGCGGCCTGCGTATTGAACGGCGTCGTGTGCCGCTCGGCGTAGTGGGCGTTATTTACGAAGCGCGTCCGAACGTCACCGTTGATGTGGCGGCTCTCTGCCTGAAAACCGGCAACGCAGCCATCCTGCGCGGTGGTAAAGAGACATGGCGCACCAATGCGGCCACGGTCAGAGTCATTCAGCGTGCGCTGGTAAAACATAACCTGCCAGCCGGGGCCATACAGGCGATTGAAAATCCGGATCGCGAGCTGGTCAGTCAGCTGCTGAAGCTGGATCGCTATGTCGATATGCTGATCCCGCGTGGCGGGGCAGGGCTGCATAAGCTGTGCCGTGAACACTCCACTATCCCGGTGATCACCGGTGGTATCGGCGTCTGCCATCTCTATCTTGATGAGACGATGGAGATCGCGCCGGCGCTTGAGATCATCGTTAACGCCAAAAAACAGCGGCCGAGCGCCTGCAACTCGCTGGAGACGCTGCTGATCCATCAGGATCAACTCGATCGTTTCCTGCCAGCTTTCCTGCAGCGTATGGCGCAGGAAAAGATTACGCTGCACGGCGATGCCAATATTCTGGCGCAGCTGCAGACAGGGCCGGCCAGCGTCGTCGCAGTGAGCGAGGCGCACTATCGCGATGAGTGGCTGTCAAACGATCTCAACGTGAAGCGGGTAGCGGACATGGATGAGGCGATTGCGCACATTCGTGAATATGGCACCCAGCACTCCGACGGCATTCTGACGCGCAGCATCCGGCACGCGAATGCGTTTGTTCAGCAGGTGGACTCTTCTGCGGTCTACGTCAACGCCAGTACCCGTTTCACCGACGGCGGCCAGTTTGGTCTGGGCGCTGAGGTGGCAGTCAGTACGCAAAAACTGCACGCGCGCGGTCCGATGGGGCTGGAAGCGCTGACCACCTACAAATGGATTGGCTGGGGCGACGATACGCTGCGCCGCTAGCCGTCCTGCCCGCCTCAGATGGGTACCTGTACAGGTACCCATTTTTTTTGCTTTAGATCCACTCAATATCACAGCTTTCTGAAATTTATCTGTCATCTGTGGCGCGTCAGCCGCTTTTCACCCATTTTTTTGTGTAAGCGCTGGTCCGGGTTTAACAGAAGATTCCTGAAAACCTCAGTCAGAACAAGCTGTCACACATTCATTGCTGGTTTAGCGCAGACGGGCGAGGATAATGATCCTCCAGCTTCATTGATAATATCGCGTGGGTAGTAAACTAGCGGTAATATAAAATGAACTGGTAGCAAAAACCAAAATAACATTCAGTCTTTTACTGATGGCAGACAATTAACTGATGGTTAAAAAAGAGAGTACAAAACACGCTTTTACTGCCAGGCTGATTGCCGCATGCGAAAGTGCGGGAATTGTCGGACATGGACGAAACAAACAGGTTGCACAGGCGTTGCAGCAAAGAGGATGCAAAATTTCAACGCCGGGGGTATGGAAATGGTTCAACGGTCAGTCGATTCCGGATGACGGGAATCTGTTAGCGCTAAGCGATCTGCTGGGCGTGCGCGTGGAGTGGCTGCAGTTTGGTATGGAGAAACCGGATGCCGGGCTTTCGCAGCAGCGTCTGCTCTCCGCCGGGCATATGTTCCGCGTGGAGAGCCTGGATATCGGCCAGCGCAGCGCGCAGGGCATTGCCGCGCGCGATGAGCTGGTAGAGACCATTCAGGCGATAGAATATGGTCTGGATGAGGCGCGCGTGCTGTTTAATGGCCGCCCGGCAGAAAGCATCCGGCTTATTGCGCTGAACAGCGATTCAATGGCCGGCACCTTCGCACCGCGCGATCAGCTGTTTGTCGATATCAGCGTACATCACTTTGATGGCGATGGAATTTATCTGTTTACGCTTGACGATCAGCTCTATCTCAAACGCCTGCAATTGCAGCATAAAAAAGTGGCCGTTATCTCAGATAACAAGCGCTATGAGACCTGGTATCTGACGCTGGATGAAGCCGATTCTCTGCAGGTGATCGCCCGCGTCATCATGAGCCAGGCACGTGATTATCAGATCCTGGGCTGAGCCGTTGCCGGCATCGGCAGAAAAAAATAACCCGGCTGAAATCATAAATTTAACTGCTGGTAAATAAAAAATTAACTGTTGGTGTTTGCCAAAGTATTAGAACATGTTAATAATTTGACCATAGATGGACGAAATCGTTGCCCCCGGATGGGCCCGCTCTTAAACAATTGAGGCGCTGCACAAGCGCGAAACTACCCACTCAAAATCAGTGTATTTTGGGATGGGGTGGATACGCACTCAGCAGCGTTGTCAGTTGTCTCCTGCCTTCACTTCTCTCTGCTTTTTCCTGGCCGTTTTTTAACGACCGGGAAAGCGGATTGTGGGTGATTCCAGTGGCACACCGGACGCACCGGCCTCTGCCGGAAGGCCGCGTTTGCCACCCCATCGCCAAAAACTCATTCACAGGAGGAGTTATGGCGATTATCCAATATGGCAAATCAGCGTTTACCGGTAATGCACGAACCCGGCGTCATCGACGACGCCAGCCACTCGCACGTCTGAACCGTACTATCGACAACGCACTCGGGCTCGAATGCGATGACGTCACGCTGCGCACTGCTGAACGTATCTGTCAGCGGGAGATTCGATCCAGAGTAGAGCGTGCCGTACTGGCGCCGGGACGCTCGCACAGTGAAAGCGCCAGTTTCGATAACTGCTGTTTACCCCACGTTCATCTCTACGCTACCCGTTAAGTTTCTCCTGCTTTTCCAGTTCTGAACGGAACGTTTTTACATTGCTCACTGTTTAACCACGCTTGAGCGTTGCGCTTGAATCTGGCGTGCGCGAATGGCTGACCGATCAGTGACGTTTAAGTGTGCTGACCCTGTGCGCAGCGTACTCCGTGTTGCGCCTCAAAGAAGGAACGGATATGAGCCAGATTATTGCCATTTTAAATTTTGAAGAGGGTTATCGCGAAGCGCCCTATCTGGATACGCAGGGCTTTCCCACCGTGGCGGGCGGCATCCGCATCGGACCAAAGGGCGCCTCGCTGAGCAACTACATCTTTCAGGTGCCGCGCCGCGTCGGGGACGTCTGGAAGCAGTGCATTGTGGAGAAAAAAGTGCAGGAGATGCAACAGCGCGAACTGATCCGCCAGGCGCTGCTGAAGTGCAACGACGCCCGCAGTGACGTGCTGATTAGCATGGCGTATCAGATGGGCGTGGAGGGGCTTGCGCTGTTTCGCGGCATGCTCACCTCGGTCACGCAGGGCGACTTTGACGCCGCAGCGAATGCCATGCTGGATAGCCTTTGGGCGCGGCAGACCGCCGGACGCGCCCGGCGGCATGCGGAAGCGATGCGCAGCGGCACCTATGACATCTACCGGGGGCTGCTATGAACATGAAGTGGATGATCTTCATCATTGCGGTACTGGCGGCAATCATACTGCTGCTCCTGCTGCAGCGCTTCACCACGCTGGAGTTTGTTAAACACGCGCGCCTGCTGTTTAAAACCTGGTCAGTGTGGCTCGCTTCACTCGGCTCCATGCTCAGCGCGTGGGCGCAATCTTTTCCCGCTTCCGCGCTCGATGCCTGGAACGCGCTGCCGCCGGACGTCAAAGAGGTTCTGCCGCACAACTACCTGGGGTTAATTGGTGCCTTTATGGTGGCAATGGGCGTTATGGCGCAGTTTGTGCGACAGAAAAATCTGGCGGAAAAACGCAGCGCGCTGGAGGAAAAATCATGAGTTTTCTTCTTTCCCTGCTGGCGGGCAGCTGGCACTGGCTGGCGGCGCTGTTCGGCATCATCGCCGCGCTGGTAGCCAGCTACGCTGGCGGTAAAAAGATCGGCAAAGTGCAGCAGCAGGCTAAAGCAGACACCGAACGCGCAGAAAAAACAGCGGCGCAGGCGGTAGCGGTTAACCAGCAGCAGCAGCAGCTGCGTGAGGAGGCCCGACGTGTGGAAATCAGCAACAGTAATCTTGATGATGCTGCCGCTCGTGACAAGCTGCAGCAATCGAAGTACCACCAGCCCTGAGGCGCCGGTCGTTATCGACTCCGCCTGCTCTCTGTTTTCACCCATTTATACCCACGGCAGTGACGCCGATCGCATGGATATTCGCACCGTGCGTGCGATTAACAATCACAACGACCTCTGGGATCGGCACTGCCGCACGCCGGCACGCTAACGCCGCTCCTTCTGACGCTATTCCAATACCCCTGTATAAGCCGAGGAGGCTGACATGATCGAAGTTAATTCATTTGCTGAACTGCGTACCACTGCACCTGCTAAAAACGGCGATTCTGCGTTTTTGCGCCGCTACAATGCGGACTCAAACTTTCGCGGTGGCGGTGACTTTACCGGTTTTATCGGGACGACCACGGCGGCAGACGATGGCGGTACGCTGGCGGTCGGTAATGGCTTCTACTGGAAGCGCGTGATCAACGACCCGGCAGACCTCAACGTCTACCACTTTGGTGCGAAGGGAGATGGCTACGCCAATGACACCGAACCCTTCAAACGCATGCTGGCGTGGACCCAGGGCTACAGCGGCAATATCCGCGATCTGCCGGTGCGCTTTCCGGGCGGTAAGTTCCTGATTAACCCGATAGATATCAGTGATACTGAGGTCGCCTTCTTTGGCCTGCAGGGGGATGATGTGGAGCTGGGTTCGCTGCCGCGTACCACGATCATTTCCGACAAGAGCGCCAATACGGTGTTCAAAGTGAAGGCGCGCCGCACCGCGATCAAAGGGATCACCTGGCATGGTCAGGCGTCCGCAGATACCAATACCAACAAAGGCACTATCACAGCCGAGCTGTGTACCAACGTGCAGCCCTTCTTCGAAAACACCTGCATTGAAGGCTCTACGGTAAATATCTACTGTTTCCGCGCGCAGAATAGCGGCGGGACCGTCATTAAAGTGCTGGATACCCTCGACAGTAAGTTTGACCAGATCTACACCCTGTGGACCTACGGGCGCGTATTCGACATCGGCTGGTCAAACTCGCCAAAAGGTAAGTGGGACCACTCCACCGCGATTGAGATCTGCAACTGTAACTTCCAGACCGGTTACGGTGACGCCACGCTCTATATGCCGCGCGTGACGCAGGGCATTATGCGTAACGTCTGGATTGAGCATACGCGTAACCCTGGCGATCTCTCCGACGGCGGCTGGACCATCGATACGCTGAACATTGAGGATTGCGGCTCGCCGTTTAACCTCAATAATGCCCGCGTGATCATGCGCCAGATTGGCCTGCAGTCGGGTGCCACTATCTCCAACGACCTGGCGGGCACGCGCTGGCTCTCGACGTTTGAGTATGGCTACCGGCGTGAGGAGAACCACGGCACTATTATCACCGGCTCTCTGCGTACGGGTTACTACAGCGGCCATAAAGTCACCAATAACACCGATACCGATAACTGGTATCGCCTGGGACAGCTCTTTTTCCCGGTGGCGAACCAGCAGTGGGTGATGGAGCTGATTGGTAAAGCGGATGCCACCCAGCCCACCGGCACGGCGGCATCGCCGGTCAATATGGCCGGCACCGGTAAAACCTGGATCAACCTGCAGCGGCTGGATACCGTCTGGGCTGACGCCTGCCATATGGGCCAGCCTGCGGTGATGGATATCCGCTACAACCGGGTCGGCACCACCTATGCGGTGGTGTGGGTTAAGCTGCGCGCCAAAAGCGGTGATACGCTGATTAACCTGAAAACCACCGGGCCAACGCGTTTTGAGTCAGGCTCCTGCTCGCTGTTCCAGACTGACTTTTCGGTGGTGACCGATACCACCAAAATGGGCACGCTGAAGCCAGCGGCACGCTTTGGTTTTCATAACGGCGTAGCTGGCATTGGTGCCAATGAGAAAGGGGTGCTCACTGTCGCGACGGCAGCGGGTAATCCCACCAATAAAACGGCCCCTTCGGGCTTTGTGCTGGTCAATATCAACGGTGTTGATCGTAAGCTGCCTTATTACGATTAAGGCCAGCACCTTTTTGGCGAGGCTCCGGCCTCGCCTTTTTTTTGTGGTGAAAAACGCACCGGCGCTGCTGAAAAAGCGGACGGTTGAATCACCGCATCTTGACGCCGCGCGTCACATTTCCTATTTTTACTCCCCGTAGTTCCCGCCCCATTGCCGGTGTAGCTCAGTTGGCAGAGCAGCGCATTCGTAATGCGAAGGTCGCAGGTTCGACTCCTGTTTCCGGCACCAGTTAAATCAATGCCTTATCCATCATTCGTACCTTCCCCCTTCAGCATGTGGGACAGATTTGGGACCGACAGGCCCATAATCGCGTCAATTTGCTTCGCGTGCTCAGTCAGATGATTCGGTGCCAGGTGTGCATACCGGCGAACCATCTCGATACTTTCCTACCCCCCATTTCCTGCAGAACCGATAATGGTACTCCGGCCTGAACCAGCCAGCTCGCCCAGGTGTGTCTCAGGTCGTGAAAGCGGAAATCCTCTATACCTGCCCGACGCAGCGCCGCATTCAATGATTTGTTCGCGTCATAGCGCATCTTTCTGACAACAGGCGTTTTCGTCCCATCCGGCCGCGTGCTGCTTTCCCGGTAGACGAACACCCACTGGTTGTGATTGCCAATCTGTTTTTGAGCACCTGACATGCGGTATCATTCAGCGCTACGCCAATAGCCCTGTTTGATTTGCTGTCCTCCGGGTGTATCCACGTCACCGGGCATGGCTGCTAATCCTTAATGTAAGAGACATCTATCCTGCAATAAGAGCGGCAATAGCAAGCTACTTTCCTCTTTTTTGAGATAATGACAGTGCATGATTTGAGATGGCTGTATTAACTTACCGCTCACAAATTATGGATAATAAAGGATTTTTCATGTAAATTTTGAGATAACGTGCACATGGAATTTTAGATAATTAAACTATGTCAACCTTCAAACACTTCGAACTTGGCCTGATCAATCCTGAATTTGACTCACCGTTAGTTGACGTTCTAACTGAGCTGGAGCTACTTAGGCACCTGAGGCTTGAAACTGACGTTCACCCGATTCTGTTCGCCCAGTTAAAAGACGTTTTTCACATGCTTGAAAGTCTAGGCTCAGCCCGTATCGAGGGGAACCACACAACACTTGCCGATTACGTTGAAAGCAAGGTTGAAGGCACCAGCAGTTCCACTGACCAGTTGAAAGAGATTTACAACATCGAAGAGGCGATGGAATTCATCGACCAGCATTTTAAAAACGGTGAGCCAATAACTGAGCTTTTCATCAGAGAACTGCACAGTCTTGCTGTATTGGGGCTGGATCGGGAGGGAGACAAAACACCCGGAGCATATCGCCAACATAACGTCAGTATCGCGCAATCGGAACACCTTCCACCTGAACACATGCAGGTGCCAGGGTATATGGAAGAATTGACTGCCTTTATTAATCGTGCAGATAAACCAAAATATGACCTGATGAAGATAGCTCTGGCTCACCATCGTTTTGGCTGGATCCACCCATTCGGAAATGGTAATGGCCGAACAGTCCGCTTACTAACCTATGCACTGTTAATTAAGTATGGCTTTAATGTACAGACTGGTGGCCGCGTGCTAAATCCTACAGCAGTCTTCTGTAACGACCGGGAACGTTACTACACCATGTTGGGTGAGGCAGATAAAGGCACAGAAGACGGGCTGGAAAGATGGTGTCTATATGTACTGTCTGGGATATCTGTAGAGCTGAAAAAAGTTGACCAGTTAACCAACCTAAGCTTCCTCAGTTCGAAGATTTTATACCCGGCTATAGATTATTCCGTTAAACGCGGGCTTATTAATGACCTTGAGGCGAAGGTGCTAAAAAGAGCCGTGGAAAAAGGCACCATAAAAGCAGGCGATTTGAAGAATGTTCTCCCAGAGCTTAAAGGGCCGCAGATAACTTATCAGATTGGTAAGCTGATCGAGCGCGGGATGCTTCAACCTATAGAAGAAGGCGCAAGGACATACACAGCTAAGTTTTCGAACTCATTTCTCATCCGGGGAGTGATCACTACATTGAGGAGAGAGGGCTTTATACCAAACTTATAAATCATAGGTCTTAGTTGACGCTCAAAAACCAGAGCACTTTAAAATGCCATGTACACATGGGTGTACCCAATGGAAGAACGTATCGCCAAAAAACCAGTAATCATGCAACTTCAAGCTAACCATTTGGGCGTGACGGAAAAACATCTGGGGGTATATTTGGGGTATCTGCAAAAATTTAAAAAATATAACAATATCAGTTTGTTGAATGGGTTTGTTTCATTCGTGTTTCCGCACCAGTAAACTCCATCTCTTATCGATCATTTTCTCCTGCTCCTTTCAGCATCTGCATAACACAGCCTCCGGCAGACCCCAGCTGGACGTATTCTCATCCGTTGACCAGACTTAGCGTTCCCCCCGAAAAGGAGAATGCGCAATGAGTACCCGATACAAAGTGACCTATGAACATCAGGATGGCGACGTTAAAAAGCGCGAAGAGGTGATACTGGAGAGCGAAAATGAGCCTTCAGATGAAGAGGCGCATGAAGCGGTGCTGCAGGATCTTGCGATGATGAAAACTCCCGGCACCGGCGTAGATGGCGTGGCGAAGTTCGATATTATCAGTATCGCCCCGGCTGACGAGTAAAAGGGGCGGTTGCCCCTTACCCCTGCAGCAGCTTAAGCACCTGCTGCGGTTCCTGCTGCGCCTTTGCCAGCACGGAGTTACCGGCCTGCTGCAGAATTTGCTGACGCGCCATCGCTGACACTTCCTGCGCATAGTCAGCGTCTTCAATACGCGAGCGGGCTGTTGCGTAATCGGTTGTGCTCTGGCTCTGCAGCCGCTGCGCCGACTCCAGCCGGTTGGCAATCGCACCCAGCTGGCTGCGCCGGCTGTCAATCAGCGCCAGGGCGCGATCCAGCGTTGCCAGCGGATCGTCCGGGTGCTTCAGGCGGATCTCATCGCCCATCTCTGAAACACGCATCGTCGTCAGATTGGTTGAGGCATCAGTGGTTGAAGAGATGCCCGCCTGAAAATAGATCTGAATATCACCGGTGCCCTGCAGCGTTTTCAGCATGATACTGCCGCTGCTGTCGTGGGTCACAAAGGTCGCTGTTTTATCAATGCCGGTATCCGGCGCATCCATATAGTAGTTGCCGTCAGCGTCCAGTCGCAGCACGTCGCTGGCGCTCTGGCCTGAGACGTCGGTATAGCGCAACTCAACGTTTGCCGGGTCCAGCGTGACGTAAGCTGTACCGGTTACGCTGTTTACGCTGCTAAAACTGTTGATAGCGCTGCTGCTGACCGCGCTGATAGCCAGCGAGCTGCTGCCGTTCTCGTCAGTATGTGCGGCCACCGCTGCGTTAAAATATTGATAATTACCGCCGCCGTTATCAACTTCCATCACGTACTGTGAACCGCTCTGCAGCAGCCGCGCATTACTCACGCTATTTCCGCTGGCATCCGTAAAGCTGAGCGTGGCGCTGCTGGTATCGATAGCGGGCGTTTGCGTTACAGCAGCCGGTGGCGTAGCAAAATCGGCGCTGCTTTTTGTCGGGGCGCTGGTGACCTGCGCAATAACATTTCCGCTGCTGCCAAAGTCCAGCGTGGCAGCGTGATAGAGACCGCCTTGCTCAACATAATAGCTGCCGTTATCAACGGTCAGATGCGCGGCGGGCGTAGCGGCAAGCGCAGTGCCATCCGATTGCTGAAAATTAACGGCCGGAATAGCACGCGCCGCTATGGTGTTTACGCTGCTGTAGAGCGGGGCGGATGTGGCGCGGCTGATGGCCACCGTTCCGGCGGCGTTAGCGGTGTCCCAGCGGGCGCTTACCGCCGCCAGATAGTATACCGGCTTGCCGTCAGCGCCGGTGCTCTGCACATACTGCCGGTTATCCGCGCTGCTGCGCATCAGCTGCGGCGCACCTGACGAAGGCGTATAGGTCACAGTAATAGCCGGATTGGTGAAATTCATATTGGTGGCAAGGCCGGTCACGCGGTTAACCGGCGTCACTTTGCCGCTGATGCCACCAATCACCAGATCTTTCAATCCCAGCGCGCCGACGCTAAAGCCCGGCGCGGAAAGGTTCAGCATAATCTTTTCACGATCGTTGGCACCAACCTGGAAACCGATTTGTCCGGCGCTGCCGTCGAGCGTTTTGATGCCATTAAACGCAGCCGTGCTGTTCAGACGGTCGATCTCTTTCAGGTTAAGGTTGATCTCTCCCTGAATGGAGTCGGCGTCACTCTGCGAAAGGGTACCGTTCAGTCCCTGTACCGCCAGCTGCCGGATCCGCTGAACGCGGTTATTGATCTCATCCAGAGCGCCGGCAGTGGTATTTACCAGCGACAGCCCATCGCCTGCGTTGCGCTGCGCCTGCTGCAAACCGCGCTGCTGACTCTGCATCCGGTTGGCTATCGCCTGGCCTGCCGCATCATCACTTGCGCTATTGATACGCATCCCGGAAGAGAGATTACGTATCGCTGTTCCCAGCGCTGACTGGCTTTTGTTTGTGTTCTGCACCGCGTTGAGGGCAGAAAGGTTGGTTTGCAGGGAAATCATTTACTGGCTCACCGGTTGTTCTGTTGATAGCGTTATCGGCAGAAAGTGATTTTATTTTAACCATTATTTGACCTAAGTCGCTGTAGCGCTGCGGTGCTGTGATTTACAGCGGAATCGCGATCTTTTTTTACTGATATTAATCCTGGTGACCTTTACGCGTTTATCTTATCAGTCAGCGTAATATTCCTTTATTAAAGCTAATCAATCTGCATTTTAATTAACGGCAGGGTCGCTGCGTAAATTCTGTTTTCCTGACCTCCCCATTGACCCTGGCTTGTTCAGCGGAGAGAATGCCGTTTAAAGTTTTGAAACAGATCGCATTTTAAGGGCCTGAAGCCCATTGCAGTATGGCTGCGATAGCCATACTGGATTAACGCCTCCTGCTTCTCACGCGGCGCAACAGACGCAGCGGAATAATAAAAGAGCAGGGCGCACAGCACATATCATTAATGTTGCCACACGTTACGTTAAGGCCGCTGAAAAGTCGGTAAAACGATTTGCGCGACGTCGCGCCGCAGAGTGCGGCAGGTAAGTCGCTGATAACTTATTGATAAAGAATGATATCCAGCTGAAGCTAACGCTAAAGCCGCCACTCTTTGCCCGCCATCCAGCCGGATTGCAGGGTGAAGCGCAGGCAGCTGCGCGTCGTCAGCGGTATGCATTTACAAACGAATAATAAATAGTTCTGGCGTGCAGCGCTGGCGAAATTCTTATTATTACATTGAGTATTCATTTATTTAATTAGCGGAATTCCTTACTGAGGAAACTCCGAAAAAAATCCGGAATACAGTTAAGCCGGACGCAGGAATATGCCATCAGGCACGCGCGTTATCTGAACGGCAATGTTTAACGCCGCTGCGTTCGCCTTATTAATACTGACAAAACGAGTTCTGAGGTCTCATGCAAAATCCCGTAAACGACGTGTTACTGAGCGTCATTGTGCCGGTGTATAACGCGGCTGCTTATCTGGAAAGAAGCATTAATAGTCTGCTGCAGCAGACGGAAATGCGCTTTGAAGCGATTTTTATCAATGATGGCTCAACGGATACGTCGCAGGCCATTCTTGAGCGGTTTGCGCACCATCCGCAGTTTCACATCATTGAACAGTCCAATATGGGCGTCTCTGCGGCACGTAATCAGGGGCTGCGCAGCGCACGCGGTAAATTTATCTGTTTTTTAGACGCTGATGATTTTTTGCCGCACGACGCCTTTGCCACCTGGGCTGGGCTGATGCAGGAAAATATCGGCATGTGTATCGGCGAGTCGCAGCATTTTACGCCTGCCGGTGAGCCGCTGGATCAGCCTGCCAACCGTGACGCATCGCGGCAGATGAGCGCGGCGGCAGCGGTCAACGACGTGCTCTATTTCCATCCCCGTCACGGCATCTGCGACAAGGTATTTCGCGCGGACGTTATCCGGCAGCATCAGCTGCGCTTTAACGAGGAGATCTTCAACTTCGAAGATCTGCTGTTTGTGATGAACTACCTCTATCTGCTGCAGAACCAGCAGGTAATCGTCACCGAACGCGTGGTCTACCACTACGTAAAGTCGGACAACTCCGCCACCCGTTCGGCGCTGCGGGAAAAACACTTCTCCTTTGCGCGTTCGTTTGGCCGGATGAAGGCGTTTATGACCCGGCAGCACCATCGCTACTACTACCATCTCGTGCTCAAGGTCACCTCTTCCTATATCAGCAAAGGGCTCAACAGCCGTGAATTCAGCGGTGCCTTTATTGAAGATTATATCGCGCTGTATCGCCGCAGTTTCCGCGCTTATCTCTCGTCCGGCCCGATGCTGAATCCCTGGAGCCTCTATTTCACCCTCTTTTTTGTCAGCCCGCGCGGCGTTTCACAGCTGCGCCGCCTGGCGCGTAAAGCGTAAGGGGAACCGGAATGAAAGAGAAACTCAGAAACTCAATGTGGATGATCGCTGAAAAGCTGATCGCCGTGTTTGGCCTGATTTTTGTGACCTCTTATGTCGCCAAATATGTCGGCCCGACCACCTTCGGCATTATCTCACTCTCAATGCTGATTTTTCAGTTTTTGCAGAGCATCGCGGTAATGGGCAGCGATGTCATATTGCTGAAGCGCATTGCGCAGAATCACCGTTCGGGTATTCGTCTGATGATGGCTGCCGGCCTGCTGGTGCTGGGCGTCTACAGCGTCCTGGCAATCAGCGGCATGCTGATCATGAAAGCGGAGTGGAGCCCGGATGCGGTGGTCTTTATCTGTGCCGCTGCGCTGGCCTGCCTTTTCTCGGCGCTCGATCTGGTTAACATCTACAACGAGGCGATGCTCAATGCCCGTCTCAATGTGATCGCTAACGTTATCGGGCTGGCGATCAGCCTCTCGGTGCGATTCCTTATCTCCTGGCTGGAGCTGGATCCGCACTATCTGGCGATCCCGATTGTGCTCGCCACCCTTATTCCCTTTGTCATTAAGCTCGCGCTCTTTACGCGCCAGCACCGCCATGAACCGCTGCCGGCGCTGCGTCAGCTGAAGCAATATTCGCGCTATATGGTGGCATCAGGCATGTCGCTGGTTATCTCGGCCATTGCAGTCGGCATCTATACGCGCGTCAACCAGGTAAGCGTCTCTTACTTCCTCGGCGTAAAAGAGGCGGGCATTTTCTCTGTGGCGCTGACGCTCTCCACGGCGTGGGTATTTTTACCGGCCGCGCTGCTGGCGTCGTTTTATCCCGCTTTCTTTGCCGAGCGCAACCGCGAGCGGGCGATCGTTAAAGCGCAGCAGCTGCATCTGCTGGTGATTGGCGTCTCCGCGCTGGTGATTGTGGCGATCTGGCTGCTGTCAGGCTGGTTTATTGGCCATTTTTATGGCGCTGCCTATCTGGATGCGGTAGCCCCGACGCTGTTGCTGAGCGTGGGCGCGATGTGCGGTGTGCTGAGCAGCGTGATGGACCGCTTCATTGTGAAATATAACGGCTACCGCTTCCTGATCAAAAAGACCTTCGCGGTGCTGGTTATCTGCCTGATCTCTTCACTGCTGCTGGTGCCGCATTACGGTCTGACCGGCGCTGCACTGAGCGTGGTGATTACCGAATTCGTCTCCTTCTCCCTGCTTAATTATTTTTTCACCGCGCAACCCGTGGCGCGGATCCACCAGGTTTTTTTCAACCCCAGGAAGCTATGGCAGTTATTTAGCAATTACAAAACCTCAGACAGCAAAGAGAGTTTATCATGAATGACAATCCGCTCTTCAGTATCATCATTCCCGTTTATAACTCACAAAATACCATCCGGCGCACGCTGCTGAGCGTTTTGAACCAGACGTTCAGCAGTTATGAAGTGGTGGTGGTTAACGACGGCAGCCGCGATAACAGCGCGCAGATTCTGTCTGAGTTTGCCTGTTATCCGCAGATAACCGTGCTGGAGCAGATCAACGCCGGCGTCAGCGCTGCGCGCAATACCGGGCTGTTAAAGGCGCGTGGCGACTACGTGCTCTTCCTGGACGCCGACGACTGGGTCGATGACAATTTCCTGATGAGTTTTAAGCAGAATCTCAACGCCTGGCCGGCTGAAACCGTAGACCTGATGGTCGGCCACCTGAATGACGATCGCATTGGCAAGGTTTCGCAGGCGGGCTTTTTCAGCCAGCACGATATCCCTTATGTGCTGGGCGAGCTGGAGATCAGCGACAACATCGGCTATCTGCATAATAAATGCTACCGCCGGGAGATTATTGAATCCCTGAACCTGCGCTTTCTGGAGGGGATCTCAATGAGTGAAGATCTGCTGTTTAACCTGAAATATTTCAGCTGCATCAGTAACTTCCTGATTACGCCTAACGCGGCTTATCACTATGAAGATACCAGCGGATCGCTCTCCAAGCAGAAGGTGCAGTACAGTGAATTAAAGGTGCGTAAGCAGTCGCTGACCGCGCTGTATGACACTATCGTCGATAAATATCAGGCCAGCGAACTGGACCACTTTCTGAAAGGGATCTCAAAGCGCGTGCTGGCGCTGGATATGCAGATTGTCACTGCCATGTATCACGCATCCTTTTCACCGGCAGATATCGCAACAGAAATAGAACAGATAAAGCGCGGAAAATACTCAAAAGGTATCTTCACGCTGCTGAATAAAAATGAAAAACTGAAGTACATGATTATGAATCTGAACTCACTCACAGCGTACTATTTCCTCTATGCGTTATACAGAATGCGCGCATTCTGATCCCTGACCCTCCCGGCGTTGCCTTCCGATCTCTGTCTCTGGCAGAAGAGGGCAGCAGCCGGGAGAGACTGCTGCTTTTACTCACCGGTTACTACCTTCACTTGCACAATTTTTGTGACTCAGGTCAAATAACGTCAGGCAATCGATTGCGCGCCGGTTTTGTGCATTTTTAAAGCATAAATTTACCAGCCTGCGCATTTTTGCTGCTTTTGTGACGCGTATCTTGCGTTGTGACCCCCGCACGGTGACAAAAACGTATAGCATGAGCGCGGTTAAACGGCAGCCCGCAGCGGCTGACCGTGAACAGAGAGCCGGAGACCGGCTGCAATAATGATGAATCTGGAGAGAGTGATGAACAACTCACAAACCAGCACGCTGGCAACCGCCAGAGCGGCCAGGGGCTGGAGCAAGAGTGACACGGTGTGGATGCTGGGTCTGTATGGTACGGCGATTGGTGCCGGAGTGCTGTTTCTGCCGATTAACGCCGGCGCGGGCGGGCTGCTGCCGCTGCTGATCATGGCCGTACTGGCGTTCCCGATGACCTTCTATGCGCACCGCGCGCTGACGCGTTTCGTCCTCTCGGGTAAAAATCCGGGCGAAAATATCACTGACGTGGTGGAAGAGCACTTTGGCAGCGGGGCGGGTAAAATCATCACGCTGCTCTACTTTTTTGCTATCTATCCCATTCTGCTGATGTACAGCGTGGCCATCACCAATACCGTAGACAGTTTTATGGTGCATCAGCTTGGCCTGGTGTCGCCGCCGCGCGCGCTGCTGTCGCTGCTGCTGATCAGCGGGATGATGGTTATCGTGCGCTTTGGCGAGCAGATGATCGTGAAGGCGATGAGTATTCTGGTCTTTCCGTTTGTTGCCGTCCTGATGCTGCTGGCCGCCTGGCTGGTTCCGCACTGGCACGGTGCCGCGCTGCAGACGCTGTCGTTTAGCGAGGCAACGGGCAGCGGCAATCTGTGGATGACGCTGTGGCTGGCCATTCCGGTGATGGTTTTTTCATTTAACCATTCGCCGATTATCTCGTCTTTTGCCGTCGCAAAACGCGACGAATATGGCGCCGGTGCGGAAAAACGCTGCTCGCGCATACTGGCCAGCGCGCATCTGATGATGGTGGTCACGGTGATGTTTTTTGTGTTCAGCTGCGTGCTGAGCCTGTCGCCAGCCGATCTGCAGGCGGCCAAAGCGCAGAACATTACCATTCTTTCTTATCTGGCTAACCATTTTCAGGTGCCGATGATCGCCTGGCTGGGTCCGATTGTCGCGATGGTGGCGATCACGAAATCGTTCCTGGGTCACTACCTGGGGGCGCGCGAAGGCTTTAACGGCATCGTCACCAAATCGCTGCGCAGCCGGGGTAAAGCGATCGCGCCGCAGAAGCTGAACCGGCTGACCACGCTGTTTATGCTGCTGACCACCTGGCTGGTGGCCACGCTGAACCCCAGTATTCTTGGCATGATTGAAACGCTGGGCGGGCCGGTTATCGCGGCGATCCTGTTTTTGATGCCGATGTATGCGATTCAGAAAGTGCCGGCAATGCGCCAGTACAGCGGGAAAATCAGCAACCTCTTTGTGGTGATTATCGGAGTGCTGGCGATCTCTTCTGTCGCCTGGTCGCTGTTCAACTGACCGCAGCCGGGTCGCCGTCACCGGCGGCCCGGCCGTGGGCATTACGCCAGCGCGGTTTTAAACACGCTCATTGACTGCGCCAGCCGATCGGCCTGCTCCTGCAGCGCCTGCGAGGCGGCAGATGCTTCCTGCACCAGCGAGGCATTCTGCTGCGTCACCGCTTCCATCTGCGTAATAGCCTGATTAATCTCACCAATGCCGCTGCTCTGTTCGCTGCTGGCAATGGTAATTTCGCTCATAATCTCAGCCACGCTCTGCACGCTGCTGACGACTTCACTTATGGTAGATCCGGCGTGCGTCACCAGGCGGCTGCCTTCATCAACTTTGGTCACGGAATCTTCAATCAGGACTTTAATCTCTTTAGCGGCGGAGGCGGAGCGCTGGGCCAGGTTACGCACTTCCGATGCCACCACGGCAAAGCCGCGTCCCTGTTCGCCGGCACGCGCTGCCTCAACGGCGGCGTTAAGCGACAGAATATTGGTCTGGAAAGCGATAGAGTCGATGACGCTGATAATATCGACAATCTTCTTCGAGGAGTAAGTAATCGCCTCCATTTTATCGATAACCTGCTCCATCACCACGCCACCCTCTTTAGCCACCTCAGAGGTTTTTGAGACCAGCGAGTTTGCTTCGCGCGCGTTATCGGCGTTGTGCTTCACGGTCGCGGTCATCTGCTCCATCGCGGAAGCGGTCTCTTCCAGCGAGCTCGCCTGCTGCTCGGTGCGCGAAGAGAGATCGATATTGCCGCTGGAGATCTGATTAGAGGCAACGGCGATGGTATCGGAGCCGGCGCGCACGTTAGAGACGATGGTCATCAGATTGTCGTTCATGGTCTGCAGCGCCTGCATCAGCACGCCGGTTTCATCTTTACTGCGGACCGTTATGCGCGAGCTGAGATCGCCGGCGGCAACTTTGCTGGCGACGGCGACAGCTTCATTAAGCGGACGCACGATAGAGCGGGTCAGCAGCAGGCCCAGCAGCACGGCGGCAGCGATGGCGATAGCCGTGAAAATTACGGAAACCTGAATCGCCGTGGTGCCATCCTCAATGATGCCGACCCCTTCCTGATGGAGCTGGCTGGCCTGAGAGTCAGCAAAAGCGGCCGCGCTGAGCAAAAAGGTATTTTGCGTCTGAGTAATCTTTTTCAGCACGTAGTTGCTGGCTTCCTCTGTCTTGCCATCCCGCACCAGCGCCAGCACCTCATTTTTTTGCTGTTCAAACAGCTTGCTGGCGGCAAGTAATCCGGCAATTTTCTTTTTGCCTATCGGCGTGACCTGGATGGCCTCAATTTTTTTCATCGCGCTGTTGGTTTGCGCCGTCGCATCCGCAAGCTGAGCAAAGCGTTTAACATTATTTTCCGGTCGGGTGGTATCAATCACGATACCGCGCAGATATTTGATCTGATCATTAACGCCATCGCGCACGTCGAAGCCGAGGCGAACCTTAACAAAACGATCTTCTACAATAGAGGTAATACCGGTTTTGATATTGCTGATTTTCAGCCACGACGTAACGCCCACCACCATTAACAGGGCCACGACCAGGCCAAAGGCGATGCCCAGGCGTACCCCGACTTTCATATTCTTGATGCTCAACATTGGTTCTCCCTGTTTGCCAGAAATCAGACAGTAATAGGATGCGTCAGCAGGTGGGTAATCTGCTGCGATAGACTGTTTTTAAAAGAAAAAGAGAAATCTGTCTGCGCAGGCTATCCCCGAAAACTCCGGCGCAGGCGCAACAGTTATCGGTAACTAATATATTTACTTTAATTTTTGCGCGCGGCAGCGAAGATCGGTTAGCAGTACTAAATGATGGTAAATAAGCGGTACTGTTTCAGGGCGGAAGGAATAGCCGCAATAAAAAAGGCGCGATAGTCGCGCCTTAAAGGGAAGGGAGAACAGGGCGGATTTAGCGCTGTTTTTCCAGCACGCTGAAAATGGCACTGGAGAGCTCATTGATCTCGAATTTTGCCACATAACCATCGGCGCCCACTTTGCGAACGTGATCCTCGTTGGCGCTGCCGGAAAGTGAAGAGTGGATGACGACCGGAATATGACGCAGCGCATCATCACGCTTGATATTACGCGTCAGCGTGAAGCCATCCATCTCCGGCATCTCCAGATCGGTCAGAACCAGGGCGATTTTATCGTGAATCGATTCGCCGCTGGCCTGCGCTTCTTTCTTAATTTCGTTGATTTTTATCCACGCTTCCAGGCCGGTATTGTGCATCAGGGCCGGAATACCCATGCTCTTCAGCCCCTGTTCGAGCAGCTGACGAGCCACTTTAGAATCTTCCGCCACGATAGCGACTGCGCCGGGCTTCAGATTAAAGTTTTTCGCGGTCTTAGCGTCAGGTTCAACGCCGCGCACCGAAGGAATGATGTCATAGAGGATCTGCTCTACGTCGAGTACCAGAGCAAGGTTATTGCTCTCGCCATTGCTGTCAAGGCAGGCGATACTGGTGATATTGCGGCTGCTGATCCCCGCTTCTGCGGTATGCACCTGACTCCAGTCGAGACGTACAATATTCTCTACCGACTCCACCGCGAACGCCTGGGTACTGCGCGCATATTCGGTAACCAGCAGCAGATTCAGACCGGTTTCGGGCTTGCAGCCGGTTACGGCCGGCAGGTCGATGACCGGAATAAACTGCCCCCGGATACTGGCCATACCCAGCAGCGGTGAGTTCATACCAGCGGCGCGCGTGATGGCCGGCATCGGCACAATTTCGCGCAGCTTGAACACGTTGATGCCATACAGCTCAGATTTGCCTTTCAGCCGATCGGAACCCAGGCGAAACAGCAGCAGTTCAAATTTGTTGGACAGCGCCAGGTTTGCGCGTTCGTCGATCTCTTTCTGAAAATTATCCATCATGGCCTCGGGACAGAATCTGGGCGGAGCAGGGAGAGGGCGGAAGTGCCATGATTAACTTATCGGCAGGGCGCGCGAAAAATGAAGGGAGAAGGGGAAGATTTAGCGCAAGGGCGCGATCGCCCTCACGCTATGGCCATACTATTTCAGGAGAATCGCGCGTACGCTTTTCCCTTTGATTTTGCCCTCTTTGAGCCTGATCAGCGCTTTTTTCGCCTGCGCTGCCGCAATAGCGACATAGGCGTGCGACGGTGTCAGGTCAATTTTACCGATCTGATCGGCGCTGAAGCCCGCTTCGCCTGTCAGCGCGCCCAGGATATCACCCGGACGGATTTTTGCTTTGCGTCCGCCATCAATACAGAGTGTCATCATGGCCGCAGGAAGCGCCTGTGCCGCTCTGCCTTTTAAGGTAGCGGCCGCCACCCAGTTAAGTTTCTGCTGCAGGTAATCCTCCAGCGCATGGGCGCGAGCCATGCCGTCAGGTGCCACAAAGCTCACCGCGAGCCCTTTTTCACCCGCTCGCCCGGTGCGACCAATGCGGTGCAGGTGCACTTCCGGATCCCACGCCAGCTCAAGGTTGACGACCAGCGCCAGCGATTTGATATCCAGACCGCGTGCGGCTACGTCGGTCGCAATCAGGACGCGGCTGCTGCCGTTAGCAAAGCGGATCAGCACGCGCTCACGATCGCGCTGTTCCAGATCGCCATGCAGCGCCAGCGCGCTGATATCGCGATCGTTCAGCGCAGCGGCAATATCATCGCACTCGCGTTTAGTGTTGCAGAACACCACGCAGGAGGCGGGCTGGTGCTGACTCAGCAGGGCGCACAGCAGGTTAACGCGCTCGCCTGCGCTCGCTTCGATAAACTGCTGCTCAATCGCAGGCAGCTCCGCTTCGGTTTCCGTTGCAACCGCCAGCGCGTCGCGCTGAAAACGCTGGCTCAGGCTGGCAATGGTGTCAGGCCAGGTGGCGGAGAAAAGTAGCGTCTGCCGTGCCGCGGGCGTGAAGCCAATAATCGCTTCCATATCGTCGCGGAAACCCATCTCCAGCATGCGGTCGGCTTCGTCGAGCACCAGCGTCTGCAGCTGGCTGAGATCGAGATTGTCGCGCTTAAGGTGATCCAGCAGTCGGCCTGGCGTGCCGACGACGATGTGCGGGGCATGCACCAGCGAATCGCGCTGTGCGCTCATCGGCTGGCCGCCACACAGCGTGAGAATTTTAATATTGCGCGTAAAACGTGCCAGCTGACGCAGCACATTGCTGACCTGTTCAGCCAGTTCACGCGTCGGGCAGAGCACCAGCGCCTGGGTATGAAACTGGCTGTTGTCGATACGATTAAGCAGGCCGATACCGAACGCAGCGGTTTTGCCGCTGCCGGTCTTCGCCTGCGCACGCACATCGCGGCCGGCAAGTATGGCGGGAAGCGACGCTGCCTGGATAGGCGTCATCGCATCAAAGCCCATATCGCGCAGGTTGTCGAGCTGGCTGGCGGGCAGTTGCGTCAGGGTTGAAAAAGCAGTCACAAAGATGTCTCAGATAGGAGGGAAGATAACGCGGCCAGTCTGGCAGAAAGCCACGCGGGCAGCAACGGTAATTCGCCTGATGCATACGGCCGGAGAGAGAACAAAAGCCTGTCCCGCATCAGGGGGCTTATTGTTGCAAAGTTTTAATAAGTTATTATCCGTAACGATCCGTTGGCGTATAAAAATCACTCAGCAAATAAGGAGATTAACGCTTTTAGTGCGTTTTTCAGCGGCAATTTAAGATAAATTTCCCCCGGGTCAGGCTTATATATTATGCAGCATAAGGAAATTCTTATTAAAAACCCTTGTTGTTCTGATCTATATTGAGCGCGCCATTTGGCGAACGAATTTACTTCAGAGGTCAATTTCATTGAGTCATAGTCTCCAGGGACATAGCGAAGACATTCTGAAAATCGTCGGCCGCGCCGTATTAACGCTGCACCTTCATGGAGAAGCTTTATCCTCTGATAAAGTCAGCTCAATGATCGCCTGTTATGCGGAAGAAGAGCCAGTCAGTGACGATGATCATCAGCGCCTCTACGCGCTGGCCATTCAGATGTTGTCGTAAAACGCTATGCAGCGGCGGGTGTCGCCGGTTAGTAAGACAAAAGCCTCCAGCCGGAGGCTTTTTTGTTTTTGGGCTGGGTGTTTAGCAGCGCGGGGCACTGAGAGGGTTCCGCCCGTCAGGGCAGGGCTGAGCGCGGCACCGGAGGGGTTCCGCCCGCCAGGGCAGAGCTGTGCGCTAAGCAGCGCGAGGCACCGAGGGGGTTCCGCCCGCCAGGCTTCTGGCAGTTTCAGCGGCATCTCCGCACGCGGACGGGCTAAGGGGCGGGTGGGCGCGCCCCTTAGCAA
>NZ_QBJB02000015.1:0-76659 GCF_003057675.2 Pantoea sp. RIT413 | reverse complement strand
TGTTTGCGTCGAATCCCTGAAAGTGAAGAACATGATCCGCAACCCTAAACTGTCCAAAGCGATAGCGGATGCGGGCTGGAGTGAGTTTGTTCGCCAGCTACAGTACAAAGGCGAATGGGCCGGACGTTCTGTTGTCGCGATTGACCAGTTTTTCCCGTCAACGAAGCGTTGCAGCAGTTGCGGCTACACGCTGCCGAAACTTGCGCTTAACGTCCGTGCATGGCGCTGCCCTGAATGCAGCACCGACCACGACAGGGATATAAACGCCGCAAAGAATATCAAAGCTGCCGGGCTGGCAGTGTTAGCCCACGGAGCGACTGTAAACCCTAAAGCCGCGTAATGCGGCTCAGGTAGGTTGCGTTGAAGTGGGAATCCTCGCCCTTTAGGGCGGGGAGCAGTCAACGCAGATGATACTGCCGGTCCGCCATATTGGGCTCTCAGTAATCAGCCTCCGTTAATCGGGATTCAGCCCGCCATAACGGCTTGTTCATCGTCTGATTCAGAGCCGCATTACTGTATATCTGTATTTAACCAGTTCCCTGCACCAGATATCCACTATAGACAGTAAAGACGCTTTTTGGGGTCCGCTGAAGAGATAATTTGCCGCGCCGATTTGCCGTTTGTTGTTGTTTTATCAGCGTTTTTGGCAATCAGCCCATAAAACCCTGAAGGCTCACTAACGCCCCTCTTCCATCTACAGTGGTCAGTCGCGCAGCTTCCTGCGCAGTCATACATCCCGCTTCACTGGCTGTTCATCCTGCTGGCAGATATCCAGAATGGCGAGCAGATAGATGCGTACCATATCAAGATATTCGCTTATCTCGACGCGCTCGTCAGGCATGGTGTTGTACTTTCCGCCGGGTCCGCAGACGATACCTTCCATGCCCGCATGCTGATAAAAGTGTGCTGCATCGGTACCATAAAAGGCTGGCGGTGTGATCGCCCCGGTGGGCTGATCGGTGCCGCGCACGGTTTTCCAGGCGCGGTTTACCGCCTGCACAATCGGTGACGCCGGTGAGACTTCAAAAGGCAGCATGGTGGGCTTGTCGCGGATACCGTCATCAAACAGCTCCGCTTTCAGGCCTGGATACTGCTGACAGAGCCTGTCGAGCAGCGCCTGAAGATTGGCCAGCACGCCTTCAACGGTCTGGCCGGGTGCAAAACGCGCCGATCCTTTCAGACGGACAAAATCAGCAACCTGCGGCGGACGCCACTCCTCCAGCCCTCGCCCCAGCGCACCGTGCACTGTACCGATATGGCCGCGATTAATTTTCCGATGTTCGTCGCTTTTAGCGCCGCTGAAAATCATGCCGTTGATTTGCGGAATCAGTTCAACTGCGGCGCTGATAGCATCGACCGCCTCTTCCCGTTTTGAAAGGTGACGCGTATTACCGGTTAGCTCGATGGTAAACATCAGCGAACCGGCATGCATGGTTAACGCCTGTAAATCAGTGGGTTCAGCATTGATAAAGTAGTCAGCGCGCACGCCCTGCTCTATGGCTGCCAGCGTTCCTATCCCGCCCTGCAACTCGCCCACAACATACGTGAGGATCACATCTCCTTTGAGCTTTACGCCGGCATCAATGAGCGTCTTCAGCGCGCAGAAATAGGCGGCATCGCCTGCTTTCATATTGGAAACACCGATACCGTAAATGAACCGATCGTCAATTTTGCCGGCCCAGGGATCGACGGTCCAGCCTTCGGTAACCGGGTTGGTGTCAAGATGCCCGTTAAACAGCAGGCTGTGACCGCCGCCGCTGCCTGCCAGACGCCCAATCGCATTAAGACGATCGCCCGTCACCTTCTGCAGCTCTGTTTCCAGCCCGAGCTGCGACATCTGTTCAGCCATAAAGCTTGCCAGCGCGCGTTCGCCGTCGGTGGCACTGTAGCTTTTGTGCTGCACCATTTTGGCCAGGAAAGAGAGACAAAACGCGCGATCGATATGATGGATTAACTGTTCAGGATTCATGTGCTTCTCATTAAGCGACGGACGGAGACAAATCGGGAATATGCACAGCGTCAAGGAGCGCACGCGTATAAGGGTGTTGCGCCAGTGACGACATATTCCCGCCGGGCAAAACATCGACCAGAGCGCCGCGATACATCACCGCCACGCGGTGGGCAATCTGACGGATCAGGTTGAGATCGTGGGTAATAAACAGATAGGCCGTGCCATAGCGACGGCGTAGCGTCAGCAGCAACTCAATGATGGTGGCCTGCACTGATACGTCGAGCGCTGCGGTGATCTCATCGCAAATCACCAGGTCCGGGGGATTGGCAAAGGCGCGTGCAATGGCCACGCGCTGTTTCTGTCCGCCCGAAAGCGCATGGGGATAGCGAGTGGCAAACTCTGCCGGCAGACGCACCTCTTCAAGCAAACGTGCTACCGCCTGCGCTTCCGTTTCGCCAGGCGGCAAACCGTACAGACGAAGCGGACGCGCAACTATCTCACCGATGGTCATACGGGGGTTGAGTGAGGCATCAGGATGCTGAAATATCATCTGTACGCGGCGGCGATACGCTTTGTCCATCTGCGCAGGGCCCTGCATTCCCGAACCACAGAAATTTAACTCGCCGTGAAACGGCACAAGTCCGGTAATGGCTCTGCCCAGAGAAGATTTTCCGGAACCCGATTCGCCGACCACACCCAGAATTTCCCCCTGATGCACGGTCAGCGACACCGCATTTGCGGCGCGGGTGGTATTGGCCTCGCGCTTCAGCAGGCGATCGATAAAGCCGTGGTGGCCATAATGGATGGTGAGGTTATTCAGCGTCAGCAGCGGCTGCGTGCCCGCAGCATCCGCGATCAGCCGGTGCTGTGGATTCGGCACCGCCGCGATAAGCCGGCGGGTATAACTGTGCTGCGGTGCGGTGAAGAGCGTTTGTGTCTCTGCCTGCTCGACGATACGGCCTTTTTCCAGTACGCAGACGCGGTCGGCCACTTTTGTTACCAGTGCCAGATCGTGCGAGATATAGAGCGATGCCACGCCCGTCTCCTCGCGCAGGCGTTCATAGAGATCGAGAATTTGTGCGGAACTGATCACATCCAGGGCCGTGGTTGGCTCATCAAAAATCATACAGGCTGGCTGACAGGCAAACGCGGTGGCAATCAGGATACGCTGTTTTTCCCCACCCGAAACCTGATGCGGGTAGCGTCGCATCATACGTGCCGGGTGTTTGAGTTCTACATCATGCAGCAGGGATTCAGCCAGCTCCTGCGCTTCACGGGCGCTCAGCCTGCGGTGGCGCCGGAGCACTTCTGTGACCTGCTCGCCCAGTGTTAACGTCGGATTAAGCGATGCGCCCGGATCCTGAAAGATCATGCCGAGCTTCGCCCCACGCAGCGCCATCAGTGCCGGCGCCGCTAAATTCAGAAGGCTGTCACCATTAAGGCGGATATCCCCGCTTTTCTCCTGCGCGTTGTTCGCCAGCCAGCGCATGATTGCCCAGCCAAGGGTGGTTTTCCCGGAGCCGGATTCCCCTACCAGCCCCAGCACTTCACCGGGCATCACCTGTAAATTGATATCACGCAGTACGGGCAGCGCCTGCCCGTTTGTGAGCCGGTAATCGAGGCTGTAATTTTCTACCGACAGCACCGGTGCAGTTTGTACAATCATCCGTGGCTCCGTGGGTTGAGAACATCACGCAGGCCGTCGCCCAGTAAGTTAAAGCCAATGGCCACCAGTGCAATTGCCAGGCCTGGAATCAGCATCATCCACGGCGCGCTGAAGAAGTAGGTTCGCGCTTCTGACACCATTAAGCCCCACTCCGGTTCAGGCGGTTGGGCGCCTAAACCGAGAAAACTCAGGGTGGCAAACAGCATGATGGCAAATGCCACGCGGATGGTGGCCTCAACAATGATCGGTGCCAGAATATTTGGCAGCATCTCGCGCAGGATGATGTAGTGGGCTGCTTCGCCGCGGGCGATAGCCGCATTAATGTAGTCCTGCTGACGCGCAGCCAGCGCCACGCTGCGTGAAATGCGCACCATACCGGGTACAAAGGCGATGGTAATAGCGAGCACCGCATTCATGCTGCTCTGCCCCAGCGTGCTGACAATCAGCAGCGCGAACAGCAGACTCGGGATAGCCATAACGGCATCCATGGTACGCATCATAAATTCGTCTGTTTTGCCGCCCAGATAGGCACTTGCCGTACCCAGCACCGAGCCAATTACCATAGCGAGTGCGGTCGCCAGCAGAGAGAGCAAAATCGTAGAGCGCGCGCCCACCAGCACCCGGCTAAAGATATCGCGCCCCATCTGATCGGTGCCAAACCAGTGTTCTGCACCTGGCGGCTTGTAGCGTGTCAGGATTGAGATGGACTCGGGATCAAAGGGCGCTACGTGCGCGCCGCCGGCCACCATAAGTAATGCCAGCAGGATGATGAGAACGCCCGCTGCGCCCTGCGGTGAACGGAGTAAACGTTTTAAAATGTCAGGCATAGGAAATCCGCTTATCCAGAATGACGTAGGCCAGATCGGCAAGAAAGTTAACCACCGAATAGGTTGTGGCAAGGATCATGACGCCAGCCTGAATCACCGGCAGGTCACGCGCCTGTACTGCGACGATCAGCTCACGACCGATGCCGGGGATGGCAAAAATCTCCTCCACGACCACAATACCGCCCAGCAGGTAGCCCACATCCAGCGCCACAATGGTAATGGTGGGCAACAGACCGTTGCGCAGCGCGTGACGCCAGAGGATACGCCGGCGCGACAGTCCTTTAAGCCAGGCGGCCCGGATGTAATCGGTATGCAGCACGTCCACCATTTCTGAACGCACCATGCGCGAGACGTGCGCCACCAGAATCAGGGCCACGGTGACAGCGGGCAGGATCAGGTGCTGTATCCCGCTTACAAAATCCTCGCTGAGCGGCACATAACCCGTCGCGGGCAGAACCTGCCAGACGTCGGCAAACAGCAGTAGCACCAGCGTCGCCGTAACAAATTCGGGAAAAGAGATACCCGCATAGGAAATGACGCTTACCAGAACATCGGCGGTTTTTCCGCGTCGCACGGCCGCCCAGATGCCGAGCGGAATAGCAACGATCAGCATGAGTATCAGCGCGCAGGCCGCCAGCAGCAGCGATCGCGAAAGCGCCGTCAGCAGTGAGGGAGCCACCTCCAGCCCGTTGCGCATGGAGACACCAAAATTACCCTGCAGCGCCTGCGTCAGCCAGTGCCAGTATTGCAGCCATGCCGGGGCATCCAGCCCCAGGCGCTCACGTACTGCCGCCAGCGCTTCCGGCGTCGCATTCTGCCCCAGCAAGGTAACAGCCGCGTCAGCCGGCAGCAGCTGTGTAATACCGAAAACCAGCAACGACACCACCAGCAGGGTGTAGATCATCAGCAGAAGGCGTTTAAGCAGATAGCTTGCGGTCACGATCTCTCCTTAAACGCTGCGTACGGGCGCTTTGCCGGTGAGCCAGACATGATCCAGACGGAACACCGCGCCGCGAGGATGCAGGTGATAGCCCGCCACATAGTCGCGACCTGCGGCCAGCAGGTCGAAGAAGGTGGGGATTACTGAAGGCACGTCGTCATGCATAAGCTGCTGTGCTTTGGCATATAGCGTGCTGCGCTGAGCCTCATCGCGGGTTTCCCTCGCAGCTTTGATCGCGCCATCAAAGTCAGCGTTATTCCAGCGGGTTTCATTCCATGCGGCAGTTGAGGTATAGAGCAGCGAAAACACGGCATCCGGGGTGGGCTGCATATTGTAGAAACCCACGTAGAAGTTGCCCTTTTTCCACACCTGATCGAGATAGGTGCTGTGCGCCATGGTTTGCACCTTAATGCGAAAGCCGCCAGGCCTCGCCATTTCACGCAGCGCGATGCCCAGCTGGGTTCGCGTCGCAGGTTTATCTGAGGCAACCAGGGTTAAATCGAGGCCGTCGGGATAACCTGCCTCTGCCAGCAGGGCTTTGGCTTTACTGTAATCCACGGCCTTACGGGCCAAATCAGCGTACCAGGGGTAAGCGGCATTAATGGGGGTATCATTGCCGGGTGAACCCAGTCCGTCAGCGACAAAATCCACGGAGGCCTGGCGATCCACACACAGCGCCAGCGCCTGACGCACGCGCGCATCGTTAAAGGGTTTCTGATCGCAGCCCATGTTCACGTTTAAAAACTGGCCTGACTCTACCCGCAATGGCAGTACGCCGGATGATCGGGAAAGGCGGGCAAATTCGCTTGATTGAGCGCTCAGCATCAGATCGGTATCGCCGGAGATCAACGCGGAGCTCTCTGCAATGCCATCGGGATAGACCACCACTTCAACGCCGTCGAGATAGGGGCGCGCCGGGTCGTAATAGTGCGGGTTACGCTTCACCACAATTTTGCGTTCAGGATCGTATGACACCAGCTGGAACGGACCCGCGCCCAGTGAACGCTTACTAAGTTTGTCTATCTGGCCCTGAGCAATACTGGCGGGAATGATTTTGGCGTCCGGATAGGCCAGCATGACCGGCAGATCGGCGTAAGGCGTATCGGTTTCAATCAGTACGGTGCTGTCGTCTTTCGCACTGACCGACCTGATGGGGCCAATATTATGCAGCGCAGGCGACGCGTTCTTTGGGTCGAGCAGCGCCTGCAGGCTGGCGACTACGTCAGCGGAGGTGAGCGGAGTGCCATCGCTGAACTTCAAATCGGGGCGCAGCGTAAACGTCCACTGCGTGAGATCGGCGCTGGCCTGCCATGACTGCGCCAAATCCGCCTCCGCTTTCATCTCCTGCGTCAGGCGCGTCAGCCCGCTGTAAAGCAGCTCGGCCACCAGATATTCCGGATTGACGCGTACCTGATGCGGGTTGATCACGCTAATCGCCTGGTCAACACTGATGCGCAGCACGCCCCCCTTGCGAGGTGAGCCGCCGGGTGTGGCGCTCGTCACCGGCGCGGCGCTGGCAGAGAAAGATCCGGACAGCGCAGCTGCACCCGTCAGAACCGCAGAACCGGCGATGAACTGCCGGCGGTTTACTGCTTTCATTGCGCACATTTTCTCTTCCTCGCTGGTTTAAATACCCTGGGTTGGCTGAAAATCACTGGCGAGATACGCCAGAATGGACTGCGAAAGTGCGATGATATCTGCCATCGTTGTAAACTCGTCGGTGGCATGAATACGGTTGTCGGGGCGGGCTAAGCCACCCAGTAAAATCTCCTGAATACCTGCACGCTGCACCCAACCCATATCTGAGCTGGTGGATGATCCCCACGGTTTAAAAGCGTTATCAGGAAAGCCAAACCCCTGGCTCAGCGCAGCCTGCCAGCGTGGCCAGTGCGGTCCATAAGGATCGGCTACCGGTGCCAGATGCCCAATCAGCTGCACGGAGACATCCAGCGCGCGGCTCTCCGCCATTGCCTGACTGATGCATAATGTGAGCTCTTGCCAGACCTCATCAAACGCCTCTTCAGGCGCATACCGGCGGTTAATAAGCAGTTCAAAACGTTCGGGGATTGTGGAGCCTTTGCTGCCGCCGTGTACCGCGGCGAGCGTCAGCAGTGACGTAAGAGGTTTTCCCTGATAATGCGGTGGCGGCGGCATGGCAGACGTGCGCTGCTCAACCTGCCCTTTCAGTTGATACAGCGCGTTCATCAGGGGAAGTGCTGTTTCAATGGCATTGATGCCCGCGACTGGATCGCCGGAGTGCGCGGATCGCCCGCTCACAATCACTTTGAGGTCAACGCTGCCAAAGCATCCGGCCCAGATGCGCGGTACCGCACCGCCGTTGAAGCTCAGCAGATGTCCGGAAAAAAGCTGTTGCTCTGCCAGATAGCGAATACCCGGATAGAGACCGCCCTCTTCGTCGGTGCACAGTAGAAATACCGGATTAAAGCGCAGCGGCAGGCCGCAGGCCTGTGCTGAGCGGATGGCGGCAATCGCTGCCACGATCGTGCCTTTCATATCGGCTGCCCCGCGACCGTAGAGCCTGCCTTCTGCCACGGTCAGCGCCAGCGGCGGAAAGCGCCAGCCATCACCTGCAGGTACGGTATCGGTATGAAAATAGAGATTGCAGTTTTCAGCTGCCCCGCAGTTGAGCGTCGCCAGCAGATTTACACGCTCACCCTGTGCACTGCCGTCAGGGACCTGCCAGAGCGCTTCCGGAACAGACACGCGCTGAAAAGCAAACTGCATCGGTGCCAGCATCTGCGTCATCAGGTCTGCAAACGCCGCGTAACCGCTGCCCGGCGGAAAACAGGTATCCACGGCGAGCATGCGCTGAAGATCCTCGGTGATACGTAAGGTATCCTGGCTAATGACGTCTAACGCATTGTTAAAACGATTATTTTTATCCACCGGGCGATTACCTGTTGTATTACTATATAGTTTATAGATAATGCAATTTATCAACACGGGTCAACCGGTAATCGCAGCTATGCAAAAAAACTATGACGCAGGTAACACCGTGCCGTTTACACGGCTGAATGCAGGCGAAGGTGCCCCGCTGCATGACGTGATCAAGCGTCACATCAGTGAGTCCATCCTGCAGGGAGAGCTGCCAGCCGGCACGATTCTGCCAAGCGAAAGCAGCCTGGCGGCCAGATTTGGTGTGTCGGTGGGCACAATGCGCAAAGCGTTAAGCGCGCTTACCACGGAGGGGATGCTGATGCGCCGGCGAAAAACCGGTACGGTGGTCACGGGCTGGGCCCCGCTGCATAACCTGAGTCACTTCTTCCAGTATTTTCGTCTGCACGATAAAACAGGGGGATTGCTGCTGTCTGAAACCCTGCTGCTGGATTATCAGGAAAGTTTGGCAACAACCGGGGAAGCCGAAAAGCTTCAAATTGCAGCGGGTGACAAGGTTTATCGTTTAAAGCGCCTGCGGCGGGTCAACGGTATTGCGGCGATGCATGAGACGCTCATTCTGTCAGCCAGTCGCCTGCCAGCATTTCCCGCCGCAGAACAGCTGCCTCCTCTGCTCTACCGGTATCTGTTTGAGCAGTTCGACATTCGTCTGGCCGCGGTACGCGAGCAGATCACGGCATCTCTGGCTAATGAAGAGGATGCCACCCTGCTTGAGCTGACGCTCCCGCAGGCCGTTATGGTGATAGATGAAGTCTCCTTCGATCAGAGCGCCATCCCCGTGATTCTGGCGCACCATCGCTACAGCACTGAGCACTTTATGTACGTAAATGAGATAAGATAGCGGTGAAGAGAGCCAGACGATTCAGTGTCCTTATGCTTAGCTGCAGAGGCTCTGCCGCTTGGATCGCCACGGGTTTATAGGATATAGCCTCGGCTTGATTGTCAGTTCTGGTTTGCTCTGACAAATGCCTGTCAGTCAGCAGGCATTATACTGAAGATATTTATGACTTTTCAGATAATCTCACTACTCCACCCTGAGGGAATGGCTGACATCGGGTGGAAACGTCTTTAAGCTTTAATGCCATACGTTTATCATACTCACGGTCCCATGGAACAAATCGCAGCATATTTCGGTAGTGCTGTTGTACAGAATCCGGACATAAGAGCTTAGCGTTATTGAGTGAATATACTAGCATGCCCTTTACGCTATAGCTTTTACCTGAAACCATGACGCTGGTCTGCCAAACTTTACTCCCAAAATGAGATGACGGAATTTTACTCTCGTCAATTTGATAATACCTGCTTTTCCAGTCTGACACCCCTCCAAAAGACAACGTTTTATCCACCAGCATGGGGAAGAATGACGGCACGAATGTACTGATAAGCATGGGCCATAGTAAGATCATCGCAGCAGATATTCGGATAAACCATACGTTATCAAGTTCTTTCTCTTCTAAATTAGCATAGATGACACCTGGCAAAATAAG
Organism: Pantoea sp. RIT413; assembly: GCF_003057675.2. Taxonomy (NCBI): domain Bacteria; kingdom Pseudomonadati; phylum Pseudomonadota; class Gammaproteobacteria; order Enterobacterales; family Erwiniaceae; genus Pantoea; species Pantoea sp. RIT413. The sequence continues at coordinate 66,872 of NZ_QBJB02000015.1, read as the reverse complement.
AAGGATACCTAACCCAGTGGCCAGTACGGCAAGCTTAAGCATCACAGCCAGACTGTCTCCTGCTGTTTTTTTGTCTACCCAACTAATAATGGTACCGAAAGAGAATGAAAAACTCAGGGCCACAATGAACAGAATGAAAACAGGGCACCCTCCAAGCAGGATAAAATAGGTCTTTCGACGAAGCTTTATAGGCTGATAGCCCTGTGCGTTTCTGACAGGTTGAATCATAAAAAAATAATTTACTAAAAAAACCAGGGTTACCCACGCTATAAATGCTGCCCAAGCTATCAATGACCCGAACGCAGGGTAAAAGGTGGAAAGGTAAGCCCAGCCAAAAAAGAAAAGTACAATCAGTGGAATTGAAGACAGTGTTGTTACCGTAATTTTAATTTTCACTTCTCGATAATTATGTATCGTTGGTGATTTTTTTGGTATGAAAAGAGCAAAAAGTATTGAAGAAGAAAAGAAAATTATCGAAAATCCTGCCGTGGTCAGGATCATAAAAATAAAGACAAAGTTAAATATACCAGCTACCGTCAGGTTTTCAGTAAAGAGAGATACATTGTCAAAATATCCAAGATAAGTTCTTAAAATGATGATGGCTAGCAAAGGTGGCATCAGGCTGAGAAACCAGGAAAATTTATTCATTACGACTCCTTAGTTATGAATCCAAAGGCTGTTTGCAATCGATCTGAAAATGGACTCTTTAATTAATCTTCGTAGAATAAATAAAGCGCACATTACTTTTCTAAAACTTCTGCATGTGAGATACTTTAGACCTTTTTCCGATGATTTTTAATTTCAGTAGGATTGTTATCTGGTTCAGCATCTAATGACAATGCCAGAGAGCAATTATTTAATTTAAAATCTACTGACCATGCCGTTTCCTTACTATATTTTTTTGTCAAATGATAGTGTTCATGTCGTCCTTCAGGCATTAACAGGCTGTTATAGCTCCTGTAATAAATAAGGCTTCAAGTATGTTATCCTACAGCTATTATGCTGATAGTTCAGCGAGAGAGTGTTATCTTCCGCGTGTGCATCAACTGCCAGTTTCGCTTGAATTTTGTGCGCCTATAGAGGTCCGAGCGAGACAATTTGTCTCCGATAGTAAATTATCCCCTGGTAAAGTCGCACTGGTTTTAATTGCCATTTAATTAAGCTTGGATCTTAAAAAACTGCCGTTTACCTTCTGAGTTACTCCCATATCTCTCAATATTTTTAAATGGCAACCCAATGATTGAGTGCCATTTAATGGCTATCATTTCCGTATTACTTAACAGGATAATTATAGTGCGAAGGTATTTCGTAATCTTCAGGGATATCCGGCCAGTCAGAGGACTTCAGCAAAGCATCAGCATCTTCTTTAAATGCATCAAAAAAGCTTGATAAATTCATTGAGTGCACCCGGATATAAACCAGCGCTACTTGCATTGCAATCTTATCATCATTCACTCGGGCCTTTTCCAGAAACGCCTTAGCATTCCCAAGCAACTCAAGGCCGCGATGAAATGAGGCACATTGTTGCGCACTATAATCTATCAAAAGATCGTTTTCATTTATTGGCTGATTTGGCATCGCCTCAAGCAACTGAAGGTAAATGTCTTTTAATTCGTCAAAGTTAATTTCTTTCGTCATTTGGGTAATTTCCGCCCTTCAGCAGCAGCTGCTTTTGTTTTAATCGGATTAACGGAGCCATCTAAGTTCAAAACAACTCTAAAGTTACCCTTACTGTCAAACACTTCAAGATGATTTTTATGGCTGGCATCAAGATAAAATTGATCGCCTTTGCGAACTTCATCACTGAGGTTGCCAGAGGCTTTATAGACAGATTGCCCTTGATAAATTTTGCTGGTTTTCTGTGAACCATCTTTTACCAGGCTACCAAAGCCTTGTTGCCTAAAGAATTCGCCCATATTCCCTACAGCACCTTTGTTCGGTTCATAACCGCCTGCCAGATACGCTAGCTCTTCTTTATTTTGTTCAGCAATCGGTGTGGCCGTTGTATTAACACTGGTGTCCGGTGCACCACTCACGCTACCAGTGTGACTGCTGCTGTTCTGATCCCGTTGGTCAGGTGACGTCAGAGACGTTCCGCTATTCATATCCTGAACTGGATTAACGAGCTTACCACCCGCTGGATCCTGTTCCGGCACAGGCAATACCGTAATCAGCCCTTTCTGTTGCTGTAGTTCATCATAGGCTTTACGTTCAGCGGACGACAGTTTTTCTACCAACGCCGGATCGGCGGACATAGCCGCCAGCATGACGTTTGTTTTCTCAGTGAATGAGAGTTGCTCAACGGCTGAGGTTGCAGCAGAGGCCCCAATAAGCGCTCCCAGACCGCTCTCGATCAACTGGTTACGGCATGCCGTAAGCTTTAAGCAGCCCTCAACCGCAAGTTGACCGCCGCGCGCAATCACTGCCAGAGAATTATTCTCTACTGCATTTTTACCTGCCATCGTGCCGGCGCCAGAACCCATTAACGAATCTGACGCGATGCCACCAGCAAATCCTCCTGCCAGCTGGCTCAGGGTGCTGATGGTCTGCTTCTGGCTCTCAGTCAGTTCGCCAGGCCGCGTATCCGGATACATGACCTTGATGATTGCCTGCGCAGTGAGTTCTCCGCCTGCCGCGCCGGCAGCTGCGCCAGTACTGTCCCCGCCTCCCATTCTGGCAAGTACACCGGCTGCCACAGCGTGCGCCATAGTATTGGCCAGCAGATCGATATGCTCCTTACCGTCTGCATCATAAGTTGTGGTGGCCTTTTTAATCTGATTTGCGATAAAAGGTGCCATGGCGCCGCTGGCAGCCGCTCCCGGATTATTGGCGCTGAGTCCTCCCAATGCGCTGGCTACCGCCGTCGCCACCATAGAGTAAGTGCCGCCTGTGCTCCACTTATCTGCGACCGCCTTATACCCCGGGTCATGCTCTATCAGCGTGTTCATTTCATCCGATGATTTGCCGGCATAGTCAGGGTGCTCCTTCAGCAGGCGCGCTTTGGTTTCTTCAGCTGCCGCGTCCAGTTTGTAGGCTTTAACGTCGCCGACTACTTTACCGGCCAGCTCCTGTACGCCCTGCGCAAAGGCCAGCTGATTACCGACTTTCTCTTTATCAAAGATCTTATCAATGTGACCGTTGGCATTGTCCGTATCGTGGCTCAGCCCGCTGACATCCTGTATCTGCTGTGCTTTATCACGTATGACCAGCGTCCCGTCTGCAACAGCAGATCGCGTGGTACCGGAAGCGCTGCCGCTCATATTCACCAGAGTCGGGAGAAGAGAGGGTTTAGTCCCGTCATTGCCGCCACTGATCCCTACAGAGGTGCTGCTGGCGTGATATTCCGCGTGGTTCTCAATGTTGTCCCAGCCCAGCGTACCTGTGGAAAGCCTGTTGTCTGCCGCATCTGCAGTCGAGGCAATCACCGCGCCGTTGAGCTGCGTATGATGGCCGGCAAAAATGTCATAGCCACCGTTACCGGCAAACAGCCCGCTCTGATCGCCGACGCTGGCGTACTCGCTGTTGACCTTAGTCTGGCTCAGGCTTAGCCCGAATGAGCCATTCATAGTGCCAAAGGTGAAACTGAAGCCGCCGCTGGCGCTCTGCTGCTTACTCTGGTAGTTATCCGTATCTTGCAGGCTGGAGAGGGTGAGATTATTCCCCGCGTTCACGCTGATGCTATTGCCCAGTGCCTGGGCACCAGAGAGCAGCGTGTCATTACCGCTGCTCAGCGTCAGGTTTTCTTTGGCGTTGACGCGACTGTTGACGTATGTGGTGCTGCTGCCGTTCTCCGCGCCGCTGGCCATATAGCCGCTGGCCTGTACGCCAATACCGGTTTTTTGTCCGATGGCCACGTGCACTCCGGCGCTCCAGCCGGAGGCGTTGTTACTGCTCTTCTGTTCGGTATTGTTACTGGCTGCGACCAGATTAAGGTCATGCGCGGCAGCGAGCGTAACGTTTCCGCCGGTGATATTGCTGCCAGCCAGAGTCAGGTCGCCGCTGGTGCCTTTGGCGCCCGTGGCCACGACCGCTACGTTGCCACCGCCGTTAAGCGAGCTGCCGCTCACCACATTTGTGTTGTATTCAGATGAGGATTTGCTCTTGCTGGCGCCTACGTTAAGCGCAATCTTAATGCCGGCTTCGCGTACGTTGCCGTTAGCCAGCGCGGTCGCGGATTGCGTGGCGCCTTTCGACATTGCCCAACCGCTTTCCAGCATCTTCACGGCATTAAGCGCTTTCAGACGATTGTCTCCCGCCTCACCAGCAGCTTTGGCCTGCGAACCGAGGCTGAGCAGCGCGTCGGTAATGGGACTGGTGAGCTGCAGCGTCAATCCGCTCTGCTTCTGCTCAAAACTCTGACGGCGGGTAAGCGTATCGTTGCCCGGATCGATGGTCACGGACCCACCAGCCAGACTGATATCCTGCTTCGCAATCACATCTGAACCCGCCACGCGCGCATTCTGCCCCGCCACCATTGTAACGTTGCCGCCGGTGCTGCCGATGGTGCTGGCGCTCTGGCTTTCGGTTGTTCCGTTTTGTTTCAGCTCCTGTTTTGATGATGCGCTGCCGAAGGTCACGCCAATACCGCCGCCGCTGAACATGCCGCTTTTTTTGGTCTCGCTCAGGCGATAGCGTGTCTGGGTATCGGTGGCGGCAGTAATGTTGAGATCGTTACCTGCCTTCAGCCCGACGTCACTTTCACCCACAACCGATGAGCCCTTCACCAGCAGGTCATTGCCGGCAATAATTGAAACGCGATCGCCACTCAGGCTGGAGGCTTTTTCTGCCGTAGCGCTCTCTTCACTGAGCGTATGCGTGGTTTTTTTGCTGAAGTGCTTTTTCCGGGTTTTGGTCTCTTCCCGGTAGGCGTAATCACTTTCAGTTACCGTAGTGATATTGACGTCATGTCCGGCCTGCAATGCCAGATCTTTGTTGGCTGTGAGCGTCGAGGCCTGGCTGGTAATGTCATTCCCTGCCAGCAGCGTGGTGCTGCCACCGCTGACGATTTCGCTACCCTGCTGGCGTACCGTTTCGTTGACGATCGTTTTCCTGCTGCCGCGTTCGCTGTTACCCGATCTGAACTCTTCAGCGTTTAAGTTAATATCGCGGCCCGCTTTCAGTCCGATATCATCTTCTGCCACCAGCGCAGCAGCCTGGCTGGTGATGTCCTGTCCGGCTACCAGCGTCAGTTTTCCGCCGCTGGAAACGGTCGTGCGTTCGGCACCAGAGCGATGACTTTCTGTATTACGGCTATAATCATGGGTGCCAGACTGCTGAGATGATAGAGCCAGATCATTACCTGCCGTCAGCGACATATCCTTACCTGAATTAAGCTGGCCTGACACAACGGAAAGGTTTTTGCCGGCATTAATCGTTAATGCCGAACCAGCAGATAGCGTGCTGCCCACCGCGGCGGTGGTGGCGTTGTCACGATAACGATTAGTAAAGCTGCTGTTAACCGTATTCGCGCCGAGCCAGACATCGTTCACCGCCTGAATCTTCAGGTCATCGTTAGCTTTCAGCAGAGAGGCCGTGTTGAGAACGCTGTCTCCGGCTACAAGAGAGAGATTACCTGTTGAGATAATGGCAGCCTGATTTCCCTGCTCTGTCAGAGCGTAGCGGCTCCAGATTGAATTATTATTGATGCTGGCAGTGCTGGTCAGGTTAACAATATTGCCACTGACGCTTTCAAGCGCCACCTGCCTGCCACTGATCGTCGAACCGATGTTATTAATATTCCCTAAGGCACTCAGATTTACGCCCTCGCCCGCCTTAATTAAGCTGCTGTTAATGTTATCAATCTGCGCCTGGCTGGTTAATGCGACATTCTGCTTCGCGCTGATGGTGCTGCCGTTATTGCGGATATTATCTGCCGTCAGCGCAACATTATTGCCAGCAATCACGCTGCCGTTGGCCACGGTGGCGTCATCAGGTGACAAATAAAGTTTTGGCACCATCACTGTCTGTCCATTGATGGTCGCTTGTTCCCACCACAATATACTGTGGTCAAGTGCAGCAATCTGGTCAGCATTCAGTGATACACCGAACGCTAATCCCAGCGATTGCTGCGCTTTCGCTGCGTTATCCATCAGCCAGGACATCTGTTGCAGATCGGAACCCATGCCGTTGATATAACGATTCCCGGTCTGGCTCAGGAGCGCATTGCTGACATAACGGGTATCAAATGCCGCATCACCAAGGAAGCGATAATCCTGCTCCGGTTTGAGCTGCAACCGATCCAGCAGATAGGAAGATCCCAGAAATTGACGGGTATCGGTATAGATACCGCGCGTCTCAGCCGGCGCGGCTGAAGGCTGGCGATGAAGCAGGGTATTGAGATCGCTAAACAGGCTCTGATCGAGAGCCCCTAAGCCATTGAGCTTCGGGTTGACGGTGATTAAATAGGGGCTGGCAGGATCCTGCGAGACCGTAAAATAGCCATTCTGTGTTAACGGAATCGGCCAGGCGCTGATATCAACTTTTTGCCCCTTGGGCAATCTTCCGGGCTGCGGTATAAATGCACCCTCAGCGCTTTGCACCAGAGCAATTTTTTGACCACCTGTTTGCAGCGCTACCGTTTTATCAGTAATGATGTTTAGCCCCCTGGTCGTCGTATCGGGCGACACCAGCGATCCTGCACCATTAACGGTTTGCACCGCACGGAATACCTCATCAACCCACTCAGGGCTACCCACAGTAAAGGCTGAAGCTTGCTCAAGTCCAAGGCGTTGCGAACCGTTGCCGATCCCGGCGTTAGCCAGACCGGCTATCGCAGGTGCAGCAAGCGTTGGCGTAATGGTGCCACGAACATCATTCGATTCGCTGTTGTTAACGATAGCGGCAAAATTCGCGCTGACATTACCATTCGCCTGAATAACGCCGCGAATAGACGTGCTGCCTTCTGTGCGATAATTTTCTGTGGCAACGTAAGTCACACTTTTTTTAAGCATGACGCCAGTATTGTAGTCATGAAAATAGATGGCATCGCCTTTATAAATTAAATCATCTAAATTATCCCGGAGATATTGCGAGCTGCCACCGCTTTCAAGTACCGGCTTATATTTATTGTAAGCATCTGAAGGAGTGTAGGTTCTCCAGACAGATTGCGTGCCTGACAGATAAGATTGGTTATTTAATGTTTGACCCGTAAGCGAGAGGTTCCCGCCAGCAAGAATATAACTGCCGAGGTTATCTAAAGTGGTGGCCTGGCCATTTAAATTATGGCCAGCCGCTATTCTTCCTGCTTGCCCACTGACCTGCGTGCTGGATGTGGTCCGGGCGACCAGTGCCTCATGACTTTTCGATAAGTCAGTGGGAATCGGGGTGACATCGAAAATTCTAAAATTAGGTCCCGGCGGAATCGGGTGATCCGTAAAATAATATTTTAATTCTCCTGGCTGAAATGCATCCAGAGGGATTTCCACAGTGCCCGGCGTTTCAGACGCATAACTATTTGCCACATTCTCCGTTGTCACTGGCCCCACCGAGATGGATTCCCATTGATTCAGCAGGTGCGCGGTCTGCAGGGTAATATCCCCCTGCTGCGACTCTATATTGCCCGATGTATTGATTATCTCGCTATTCGCATTCCCCGCCGCGTCGCGCTGCATCCACAGGTTGTTACCCGCGAGGATATCGCCGCGCTGGTTTTGAATGCGGTCAGCGTACAGATAGAGATTCTGACCAGCATACAGCAGGGCTGTGTTTACAATGCTGCCCGGTGAGGAGAGGGTAAGGCTGCCACGCGTACCGGTAAAGCCGCTGAGCGCCACATCGCTGCGGCTATTCAGCGCGATATTTCCCCCGCCCTGTAACGTGCCTGCGCTGTTCATCGTTATACGCTGACCGCTCAGGCTACTGTCGCCACTTCCGGTGGTGAGCTGGCCGTTATTAATCAAATCGCCGTCCGCGCTCAGCGTCAGCGCCTGCCCCTGCAACGTGCCCTGATTGTCGATCGCACCCTTGCTGCTGATGGTAAGGCGGTTTCCTGCGGCCAGGGTATTGTGTGCGGTAAAACTGTTAATTAGTTTCAGCGTGGCGTCTCCAAGCGCCACCACTTGTCCCAGCTGATCAAATCCCGTGCTTTCAAGCAGCAGGCTGCCGCCGCTGAACAGTTTACCCGCCGCCTGCTGCGTGACCTGTGCAGCGTTGATATTCAGTTGATTTGTACCCAGCAGCGTGCCGCTGTTCGTGAGCTGCGCGTAATTTACCGTCAGGTTTGCGCCCTGTGCGCTGCCCTGGTTCTGCAGGCTGGAGCCGGTGAGAATCGCCTGCTGATCTGCCATCAGCGTGCCGCTGTTGCTGGCACTGGCCGCATTGAGCATCAGCTGCGATGCCTGCAGCCAGCCGCTGTTGACCAGCTGTGGTACATTCAGCGTGAGATCTGCCGAAGAGAGTAGTTTGCCGCTGTTACTGGCCAGGCCGCTGGTGGTAATACGGCTGGTGGCTCCCTGAATCACACCATAGTTATAGAGTTCGGGCGCGGTCAGCGTCAGGCTGTTCTGGCTCAGGAATGTGCCGCTGGCGTTATTGATAAGGCGTCCACTGGCGTTGAGCTGCAGGCTGCTGTCGCCCTGTATGTGGCCGCTGTTCGTGATGCTGCCGCTGCTGAGCAGCAGATCCCTGCCCTGCATCCGGCCTGCGTTATCTACGGTAGCAGCATGCACATCCAGCGTACCCCCGCTCAGCAATGCCGCCCCTGGCTGCTGCGTCAGTACGCCCGACAACGTTGTCGTCACTCCTTCAGCGCCTGAGATCTCGCCGCTGTTGTTAAGCGCGGCACCCTGCAGCGTAAGGTAACGGGCAATCCACTGCCCCTGGCTGGTGAAACTCCGCGCATTGAGCGCGGCGCTGCCGCTGGCAGTAATTTTGCTGCCGGCAGTGGACGTGAGGGTATCTCTCAGATTCAGCTGCATGTCGCCGGCGCTCTGAATAGCGCCGCTATTAGTGAGGCTGGTGGCATCCAGCAGGATCTGCTGCCCCTGCCAGGTGCCGTTATTCGTCACGGTGTCGCCACTGATATGCAGCGCACCCTGCGTCAGAAGCTGGCCGCCTGCACTGTTAATCAGCGCGCGTGCGGGCTGCGCCTGTGCCATAAACAAACGCAGCCCGCTGGCGGGAGCCGGTCCGAGCGTCAGCGACCGCAGGCCAATCAGGCTGCCCTGGTTGGTGACGCTGGCGGGATAGATGGCGAGCGTATCGCCCTGTACCGTACCGCTGTTACTCAGCGCACCGCCGCGGAGCGTGACAGCTTTTTCTGCCAGCAGCCTGCCGCTGTTATTCAGGTTCTGTGCGTCAATCTGCGCTGCACCCTGAGACAGCAGATCGCCCTGATTATTCAGATCTCCGCTGACCGATGCCGTGAGGTCACTGCTGCTGAGCAGCGATCCCTGATGCTGCCAGCTTCCTGCGCTGACATGCGTGCTTTTACCCTGCAGCGTACCGGAAGTCTCCAGCGTGCCCGCACTCAGCAGCAGGTCTCCCCCGCTCAAAGCCTGACCGCCTGCGGACTGTTGCAGATGGTCAGTCGCCTGCGCATCCAGCGCCGTCGTACCCTGCCACAGTCCCTGATTGTTCAGCGCATCACCGCGAAGCGTGAGGCTGTCTGCCATCACCTTTCCGCTGTTCGTCAGGCTACCGGCTGTCACGCTGGCGTGTCCACCGGAGAGCAGGCTGCCGCTATTGTCCAGCAGCGTATCTGTGGTGCCGCTGAGGGAAGCGATGCCGTTGATCGTGCCCCGGGTGGAGAGTGAGGTGAAGTGATAGCCGAGGTGTTGACCCTGCCACACGCCTGCATTGCTGGCCGCCCCGCCCCTGAGGGAGAACGCATCACCGCTGATAAGCTGCCCATGGAGAAGGTTATCAAACTGGCTAAACTCTGCGGTCAGCAGCGAATCACCCTGCAACAGACCCTGGTTCTGCAGCTTTACCCCTGTGGTTTTTACCTGCTGTGCGGCGATAGTGCCTGCGTTATTCAGGGTGTTAGCCTGAATAACTGCCTGTTGCTGTGCCAGCAGTAGCCCATCCGCATCGTTATCAAGTGAACCATCCAGCATTGCGCTCAGATTTGTAGCTGTAATGCGGCCTTTATTAGTGACGCGCTGCCCGGTCAGACTCAGATCACCCGCCACCTGCAGCAGGCCGGCATTGGTGAGTGTCACTGGCGCAAATGAGAGGGAATCACCGGTGATCAATTTACCCGTAGCGGTATTGGTGACGTTCGCGCTGCTGAGCGAGAGCGCGCTGTTACCCTGAAGCAGGCCTGAGTTAGTCAGCTGTGGCGAGGTGATGTCCAGGCGGTCTGCTGCCAGCGTACCGCCGTTACTGAGTTCGCTGCTAAGCAGGTTTAGCGCCTGTTCGCTTATCAGCGTACCGCTGTTATCCAGCACGCCATTCACGCTGGCGCTAAGCTGGCTGGCTGCCCGGCTGCTGCCAGCGTTTTGCCAGTTTTCCAGTTTCAGGTCGAGCTGGTCCGCCTGAATACTGCCCTGATTGTTCAGCGCTGAGCCCCGGATGTCTGCTTTGCCTGCCGTCAGCAGCTGTCCGTTTTCCTGATTGACGAGCGTAGCGCCCTGTAATGCGAGGGCATCGGTACCCTGTATCAGCCCGCCGTTGACCAGATCGCCCTTCAGCGTTAGCGCCTGTGCAAGCAGCCAGCCGCTGTTGTCGGCGTTTCCCGTAATCTCAATGTGCTGCTGGCCCACTATTTTACCGCTGTTAGCGAGCGTGCTGGCAGCAATCGTTGCGTCGCCTTCACTCAGCGCACTACCGCTGTTCTGCCAGTCGCCTGCCCTCAGGTCAAGCTGCTGACCCTGCATCTGCCCGCGATTATCCAGCCGGTCCTGCTTCAGCGTCAGCTGCCCCCCACTCAGCACCGTGCCGCTGTTCGTCAGCTGCTCTCCTGTTGCCTGCAGCGTCTCTTTACCCTGCAGCAGGCCGCTGTTCCCGGCGGTGGTACTGCTGATATCAAGCTGACTGGCGGCTATCTGTCCGGCGTTGAAAAGCGTGCCACTGTTTAGCTGCATGGCGTTATCCGCCAGCAGCACTCCTCCCTGCTGATTACTGACGCTACCGTTGTCTGCGGTAAGGCTGGCAGCGCTGATTTCTCCGGCGTTGATAAGGCTGCCGCCGCTCAGTGTCAGGGCCGCACCGCTGGAGATCAGCCCGGCGTTATTCAGCTCCGGCAGATCGAGCCCGAAGCTGTTATCTGAGCTGACGATGCCCTTTGCCTGATTTGTGAGGCGCTGACCGCTGAAGCGGAGCGCCGTTGTCCCCTGAAGCAGGCCATTATTAATGGTTTCGCCGCTGTTTACGTCCAGTGCCTGCTGACCGAAAATAGTGCCGGTATTGGTCAGGCTGCCGGTCGTTAAGGTGCCTTCCGCCAGGCTCAGCGCTTTCCCGCTGTTCAGCCAGCGATCTGCATTAACATTAAGCCGCTGGCCCTGAAGTGAACCGGCGTTGCTGAGCGCAGCGGTATCCAGCATCAGCTGGTCTTCACTGAGCACGCTCCCGCTGTTGGTAAACTGCTGGCTCTCTGTCTGCAGCATCTCTTTGGCCTGCAGCGTACCGCTGTTATTAATGGCGTCGCTGCTGAGGGTAAGGCGAAGAGCCGCTAATTTCCCGCTGTTGGTCAATTCCTGGTTATTCAGCTGCAGCGTTTGTCCGGCAAGTAGCGAGCCATCCGCGTTATTCAGGATTGTATTATTCAGCGCAGTAAGATTCCCGGCGTTGATCTCACCTGAGTTTGTCAGGCGCTGACCGCTCAGCGTCAGCGTGGTGCCACTGCTGATCAGCCCGCTGTTGTTCAGCGTCGGAAGATTCAGTGAAAAGGCGTTATCAGAGCTCAGGGTGCCGCCGTTGAGATTGTTCAGGCTGTCGCCGCTGAAGCTTAATGCACCGGTTCCCTGCAGCAGCCCGCTGTTTTCAGTCTGCGCGCTGCTGATATTCAGTGCCGGTGCAGAGAGCACGCCCTGGTTAAGAAGTCTGTCGCTCACCGCTATCAGGCTGCGGGTCGCGGCGACGCTTGCCTCCTTGTGATTCTGTAAGCTATCCGCTTTTACCTTAATAGCACTTGCGGCCAGCGCGCCGCTGTTGTCCAGCTGCCGGGTATCAGCGGTAAGGCTGTCAGCCGCGGTAAACTGACCGCTGTTACTGATTTGGTTCTGAGCCTGAAGCTGAATGTTACGAGCGGCGTTGGCGCGGGTAGATTGATTCGCTGTCAGAGTAGATCCCTTCAGCCGGATATCGCCGCCCGCCGTCAGGGTGGTGCCGTTGCTGGTCAGGTGACCTTTAGCGGTTACGGCGATACCGGCGTCGCTGACAAGAGTACCCTGCCCCAGCGTGGCATCCTGCTGTGCACTGACGGTGATTTGCCCGGTGGCTTTGTTATCACCATTGAGCGCAACCGATGCGCCACTGGCCGTCAGGGCGCCGCTGCTCAGGCTGTTACTGAGCGTCAGCTTACCGTTTGTATCCAGCCTGATATCACCCTGCTTCGCAGCCAGATTGCCGAGGTTGATCCCCACGCCTTTCTCGCCCGACACCAGATGAATACGATTGGCATACATGCCGCCGAGCGCGCCGGTATCGACCGCGACCGACGGTGCGGGACCCTCTCCGGCTATCGGAGTGACGGAGCCGTCTGCGCCAACGCGGTTGGCCCCCACGGTGACGGAGAGATCCTTTGCGTAGATCCCGGCGTTGATTTCGGTCGCGCGCGCGACGATCGCTACCGCGTCGGCGCTGCTGCCGTCCAGCCCTTTGCCCTCAACGATGACCGATCCTTTCGTCACCTCCAGCGCGGAGAGCTTGCCGCTGACATCAAGTTGCGGCTTGCCGGTGGTAAGCGTAACGTTCGGCGTGTTGATAAAGCCGCAGCCGTTACAGGTGATGCCGTACGGGTTAGCCACCATGACGTTGGCAGCCTTACCCGCGACTTCGGTATAGCCCCGCAGCTGCGAGCGGCTGGCGCCCGTGACCTCATTGATAATCGCCTGCGCTTCATGGCCCGCTTTCAGATGAGGGTTATTCTGGATCAGCCCGCCAAGCTGCGTCCGGTTGAGCTGGCCGGTGGCGTTGTTGAGGATCACGCCTTCCTGGCCAACGTTGTACTGCTGATACTGATTGTGCGAGATACCGGCGCCGTTTGGTGTGGCAATGTTGACAACCGGCACACCGTTACCTGCTTTGTCCATCTGCGTGCCTGGCGTCACCGGGGTGATTTGCGCGGCTACAGCCGGCAGCACGGGTTGCATGGCCACCAGAGAGCAGATGAGATAGCTCAGTACACGACGGGCGAGGGAAACGGGTTGGCGATCGTCCATAATCTTAGCCTCTTAGAAAACCAGCCCGACGCGGGCGTAAATGCTGACGCGATCCGGCTGCAGATGGCCGGGATAGCTGAGCGGAATGCCCAGGGTGTACTGGGTATAGAAAAAACGGTTGCGGGTGCTGATACCCGCCGCGCTGCCCCACAGCGTGCCGGTGAACTCGCGGTTCTGCGCATCGCTCTTCAGCCAGCCGCCGTCGATTGCCGCCAGCGCGCTGACTTCGCCAATGACCGGCAGCGTGAACAGGTTGTAGTTCAGTTCGTTACGCAGATACCCCCCGGTGTCGCCGGAGAGATACTGCTCCTTAAAGCCGCGCACCGAACTTTCACCGCCGAGCGTCAGGCGCTCGCTGGCGTATAGCCGGTCAGGCGACCACTGACTGTAAACGCTGCTCAGCCACCACAGGCGGTTCGTTAGCGGACGCTGAAAGCTGCCGCTGAGGCTCCACTTGCGAAATTGCGCTTTCGGCAGGTCGCCGGTTTTGCCCGCATCACTTTCAGCGTCAAACCACGACATGCCGCGACTGAACGACGGGTTAAGCGTGGCCACGCCGCCAAAGATTTTCTGCGTATGATCCAGACCCGCCTGCAGGCTGGTGATTTTCCGGCTGCTGCCGGTGAGCAGCGTGTTATTGAGGAAGTTGTGGCTGCTGTAGTGGTTCAGTCCAAACCGGACGCCGGTTTTGATCTCGCCGTTGCGGAAAAGTACCCAGGAGCCGTTCAGGCGGTGTGCGACGTTGTCACCGTTGCTCAGCCAGGTGAAATCATTGTTGATGAAGCTGCTGTGATAGCTGCTCCAGCTGTAGCTATAGTCAAGCAGGCCATAGCCGTACGGTACGCTGAAGCCTGTCTGCAGACTCTGCGCATCGCGCCACTGGCTGAAGGCGCTGCTGCGCGCGCCGCTGATAAACCAGCGATCGGCGAGACCCAGCAGGTTATTGCCGGTAAGCGAGGCGTTTATCTGACCGGTACCGGTGCTTTTCTGTCCGCTGTTGTCAAAACCCAGCGAGGTACTGAGTGGAAATTCCGGCTTAGCCGTGAGGTTCACCACCGAATAACCTGCTTCAGGAGAGGGCTGAATTTCGATCTGCACCGGCATTGCGCGCACGCGGTTGATCTGCTCCATGCCCTGCTCAATATCGCGCAGATTGAGTATCTTTCCTTTCAGGCCGGGAAAAGCCATTAACAGCGCACGTGGGTGCTCACCGTCCAGGCGTATATCGTCGAGCTTCCCTTCCAGCACCGGAATAACCAGCTCACCGGAAGATAAATCCTGCTCAGTTAAAAACGCTCTGCTGGTAATATAACCGCGCTGCATATACCAGTCAGAAATTGAGTGGACCAGAGAATTAATATTGGTTAAGTTCAGGCAGCGATGGATATAGGGGGCGGTGATATTCTGCTGCTGGCTCTGCGATAATAAAGACGCGTTACGGATAACGATATGATGAACAGGGAAGCACGGACCGGATGTGCCTGACTCCCCGGCTGGGGCGGCCAGAGGCGACACCGCGTTCCACAGCGCATCGCGCTGATGCTGATCCTGCTGTAAACGTTGCTGCTGCTGATTCTGGATATAATCACGGTCGCCCGGATTCAACGGTGCCGCTGCTGCTGAAGCAGTTAATAAGCTGACGCTCAGCGCCAGTACCATCCCTGTATGTGCCATTATAAAGACTTAAGTTAAAGTGATTGTCTGTTTCCTGTCAGTTTGCCTGCACAGAATATCACCTTAACAATCAGAAAGTTCCTGATGGCGCTATAAAACGAGAATGCAATCGTAATATTACTTAAAGCATCGTTCCGGTCTGGCCTAACTCAAATATAAAGAGAGATATTTGCGAGTGCGGATGCAATCGGGAGTGTTTTCCAGATATATCGTCTTTTTCTCATTAGCGTTTGCACTGTGATTAAACGTAAACCTGCTCTGATTGGTTAATAAAACCGTATCAGGAGCCCGCTTAAAGAGAGCAGATATAGCTTATTTCGCCCGGTGCAGGGTGGAATGCGTAATTACCATTGCTAATCTAATGCTATCGAATTCTCTCACTGGCAGGATGATACACATCGCTGCGTTCGCGCTTTCCGACTGCGATGATCAGCTGATCGTCGATCACCTGATAAACCAGCCGGAACCCCGACGTTTGCAGTTTGATTTTATCCCGCGCAGTCTGGCAGATGCGCTATGGGGGTTATCGCAACACTTCTTCAGCTTTTTCGCAAACTGTTGCCTCTGCTCCGATCACAAGCGCCGCTATGCGTGACGCAGCCGGAGTGTGGCCGGCAGCACTCTGCGGTTACTGGCAGGCTCATCGCCAGCAATCAGCGCGCTCAGCAACGCAAAGCACTCCTGCGCCAGTCGCGGTACATCCTGTTCGACGGTATCAATCGCTACTGACAGTGAATCATAGAGATAGTGGTCATCAAAACTGGCGATGCGGATGTTGCTGTTGAGCAGATGATGCTGGCTCATGTAACGCAGCACCCCTTCCATCAAGCCGCAGGCGGCGGTGAAGATCGCCTGTGGCGGACGACCGAGTCGGGCGCAGAGCGCGGCAAACATCTCATAACCGCTGCTGGGGTGATAGTTACCATGAATAATCCACTCCGGTCGGGGCGTGACGCCCGCCAGCTCCAGCCCCTGCAGAAAGCCGGCAAGGCGATCGCGCGTCGGAGAGAGGCGCGCCTGACCGCCAAGGAAATAGATCTCTTCCGGATTAGCGCGCGCCAGTTGCGCCACTAATTCGGCAGTAGGCGTAACCGCATCCGTGATCACCAGCGGCAGCTGCGTATCATTCATATAGCGGTCAAACAGTACGACCGGCAGCTGTTCGCTGAGTTTTACATAGTCGCTGTCGCCGGACATGCTGGAGGCGACAATCAGCCCGTCCACCTGGCGGGCGACCAGGTTATCCACGACAACCCGCTCCTGGCCGGCATTTTCATCCGTACAGGAGATCAGCAGCTGTAGTCCCGCTTCGCGGCAAAGGTTTTCCAGTGCGTCTGAGAATACGGCAAAACCGTGATTGGTGATCTCCGGCACCACCAGACCCAGCGTATGGCTGCGATTATCGCGCAGCAGACGCGCATGAATACTGGCCTGATAATGATGCTCACGGGCCAGGGAGAGCACGCGCTCGCGCGTCTCTTTGGCGACGCGCAGCTCTTTACCCCGGCCGTTCAGCACCAGGCTGGCGGTCGCTTTCGAGACGCCAGCCAGCGCGGCGATATCGGTAATGGTTACGCGTTTGGTTTTTCTCACGTCATGGCATCAGTCAGGTAAACAATAACTTATTGTACCACGCAGCGTCGCAGCGGCCAGTAGCGCGCGGTAACTTCTGTGTCCCCGATCAGCCTGAGTTGCGCCTCCGCTGCCGGAAAATAGCGGCTGCTCATCACGCCCTCGCCTTCGTTGATAAAAATCTCTACGCTGGAGTGGTCGCATAAAATCTGCAGCTGCGTCACTGCTCCCCGCCAGTAGCGATAGTGCCACTCCCCGTTCGACAGGCTGCGACGCGCAAGACGCAGTCCGCTGCTATGCCACTCCAGCAGCAGCGTGTTGGCAAAATCAAGCGTGATACCGCCCGTACCGGTCAGCTCCAGCTCAAGCCGTCGCGCGGCAATAAAGGGGGCATCTGCAGCCAGACCCTGAAAAGCGTGCTCCTCACCGCGCAGCGCCTGCAGCTCAGCTACCGGCCGCTGGTAGAGTTTGCCGTCACGCGTTCCCAGCTCGCGGATACAGGTCATCTGGTGGATCCAGCCGCGGGCGATAGTAGGCTGATATCTCTCTTCACCGTCCGGCACCCCCATCCATGCTACCAGCAGGCGACGGCCATCGGCGGTCAGTGTGGTCTGCGGTGCGTAGAACTCAAAGCCGGCATCCAGCTCATGAAAGTCGCCGTGCGTAAAGCGGGCGGTGTCATAGTCCAGATCGCCTGCCAGCCATGCACTGGGATGCGCATTGAGAAAACGCTGTTCTTCAGGCGTGATCCCCTGCGGACAGCAGATAAGAAACGTACTGTCGCCCAGCGTGAAGAGATCGGGGCACTCCCACATATATCCTGCCGCACCCAGCCCGTTAAGGCCGCTGCCGGCAATCTCCCCGAGCCTGTGCCACGTGTGCATATCGTCAGAGCGCAGCAGCAGAACTTTGCCCTGCAGCGCATTGTCCTGTGCCCCCAGCACCATGTACCAGCTCTCACCATGCCGCCACACTTTTGGATCGCGGACGTGTCCGGTATACCCTTCAGGCAGCGCAATAACGGGTCCCAGCTTATCGAAACCTCCAGCTTCATTCTGTACCGCCAGGCACTGCCACGCGGTACGGCTGCCATCGTCAAACTTCACATTACCGGTGTAAACCAGCGTGAGCGCACCGTGATTGTCCACGGCGCTGCCGGAGTAGCAGCCGCTGCGGTCATACTCTTCATCCGGCATCAGCGCGATCGGCTCATGCTGCCACTGCAGCAGGTCCGCTGAACTCCAGTGCCCCCAGCATTTATGCTGATGCTGGCAGCTCAGCGGGTTCCATTGGTAGAAGAGGTGATAGCGTCCGTTAATGTGGATAAAGCCGTTAGGGTCGTTCAGCAAACCCGTTACAGGCGCAAGATGCCAGCCGGGATAGTGCGCATCGTTTAGCGCGCGCGGCTGACCGCGCATGACCGCCTGCAGGATAGCGGGGAACAGGTTTAATGAGGCCATTATTCTGCGTCCGTTTTGTATTTAAGCAGGTAAGAGATAACAAAGGCTGCGCTGAAAGCGATCACCATACCAATGGCGTAATTGAGCAGCGAGCTGGCCTGCACAATCGCCATGCCCGGAATACCGGTCAGGCCTACAGCCGTCATATAAACATGCACCGAGACAACCCATGCACCTCCCAGCGCACCGCCAATCAGCCCCGCTACGAAAGGTTTCATAAAGCGCAGGTTGATACCAAAAATGGCTGCTTCGGTAATCCCCAGCAGCGCCGAGAAGCCGGAGGGAAGCGCGATAGCTTTAATCTTAATATCTTTTGATTTTAACCATACCGCCAGGCACGCCCCGCCCTGTGCGACGTTAGCCATCGCCCAGATCGGCAGCAGGAAATTCACGCCGATAGACGGGTTGCCCAGCAGCCCCGCTTCAATAGCGTGAAAGCTGTGGTGTACGCCGGTGATCACAATGACAGAGTAGAGACCGCCAAACAGTAATCCCGCCAGCCAGCCGGCGTGGGCGATCAGCGTGCTCAGGACAAAGGAGATCCCGTCACCCAGCGCGCGCCCGGCCGGACCGATAATCAGCAGCGCTACAAAACCGGAGATAATCACCGTCAGGAATGGCGTCAGGATCAGATCCAGCGCGTCGGGGATCACCCGGCGTAGCTGTTTCTCCAGTACGCTCATGAACCATACCGCCAGCAGTACCGGGAACACCGTGCCCTGATAGCCAATCATCGCGACTTCGATACCAAAGAAGTTCATGGTATGGAAACCAGCCGCCACGCCCCAGGCGTTGGTCAGCGCCGGATGCGTCAGGATCCCGCCCAGCGTCGCCCCGAGAAACGGATTGCCGCCAAACTCACGTGCGGCAGTGAATCCGATCAGGATTGGCAGAATGATGAATGCCGCTGAGCTGCACATATCCAGCATGATATAGAGTGCATTTTCCGGATTAACCCAGCCGTAGGTTTTCACCATGCCGAGCAGCCCCATCAGCAGACCTGAGGCGACAATGGCCGGAATAATCGGAACAAAAATATTCGACAGCAGACGCGCAATACGCTGAAAAGGATTGAGTTTACGTGCAGCGATATCTGCTGCTTCTGACTTACTGGTTTCGCTGATGCCGGCTTCGCGGATAAAGGCAGCATACACCTTATTCACCACGCCGGTGCCAAAAATGACCTGCAGCTGTCCGGCATTGCGGAAGCACCCTTTTACGCCATCGAGTTTACCGATCGCGGCGGTATCTGCTTTGGCATCATCCACCAGTACCAGACGCAGACGGGTAGCGCAGTGCGCCGCGCTGGCAATATTTTCCCGGCCTCCCAGCAGCGGCAGCAGCGCGCGGGAGATCTGTACAACATCCATAGTAACCTCTGTTTTTCGTTGTTATGCCTGCCAGAATGTGGCCCCCGCAGGGGCCGGAGAATCAGAACCAGGTTTCCATCTGCACGCCAAAGTTCCACTCGCCGCCAGCTTTAAAGCCGCTGCTGCCAAAGGCGTCATCGCCCGCATAGTTATCCAGACGGTGATCCCAGTCCATCCAGCTGGCAAACAGACGGATTTCAGGGCGCTTGAGGAAGTCGCCGACGTCGCTGGCTTTCAGCGTCGGCGCTACGGTGAGCTTGTAAAAATTGCCACTCACGGCATTGCGGCTGTTGTAGCCTTCAGGCCGCAGATCCATGTACTGATATGAGCCTTCATACTGCATCTCAAAGTTCTGCGTGAATTCCTGAATCAGGCGCAGGTTCGCGGTCGCCCATTCATAGCTGTCGCCTTTGACGTAGCGATCTTTGCTGCTCTGTGCCAGCAGTGCTGGCGCAATATGCCAGCCGCCGCCCAGCGGCGTAATGCCGTAGCTTGCGAGGCGCCAGGTATCGGCTTCCGGCAGCAGCGCACCGTCAGATCCCAGCGTTTTCACTTCCGCGCCCAGACCGTGGCCGTAGAGCAGGGCCGTTTTAGCCGAGCCTTCGCGCAGGCCGTAGAAAGTATCGTTATGGATGCCCGCTAATACGTGCACGCCGGTGTTAGCCGCGTCGCTTTTCACGCGATTTCCTTCGATATCGGTGCGCTGGTCATTATCTTTAGCGCGCATGCCGCTGAGCATCAGCTGCAGCGGTCCGGTGAAGTTATTCAGTGAAAGAATGTAGTTCTGCGCGGTGTTTTCATTATTTTCGATATCACCAAAGGTACGTCCGTAAAGTGACAGGTTACTGCGTGTGGTTTCGCCCCACTTCATGTCGTAGATCCCGGCACCGGTACCCGCAAGAAACACGACGTCGGAGTCGATCCAGTGAATATCAAAGTTATCGCGATCGAAGCGTTTACCCGCCCAGACGGTAGAGTCTTTGAAAGCGCCGGAGAAAGTGGGCAGCTGCCCCAGCTCAACAAATGCCTGACGCAGGTTGAGATCGCTGCTGGCCGCTGTCCAGTCATTGTAAGTACGCTGCCCGTCCGCCAGCATCGCTTTAAAGCGGGTGGTGGCCCCGTTTGCCAGCGTCTGTTTGTGCTCCAGATTCAGTTCAACATAGGTGTCAGGCTCGTTGCCCAGCCGGCCCACATGTCCTCCGGTCTCGCCAGCCGGCGTAACGGTCGGACCACCCTGCGTTTTGGCCGCTGAACTGTTCATCAGCAGGCCGGAGCGGGCATAACCATGAAACTCAAATCCGCTATCCTCGCTGCCTGTCGTCGCGGGTGCGGCTTTTGCCGTACGCTGTTCAACCCGGGCAATCGCCGTCTGATTTTTCTGCTGGGCGGTGGCCAGCATTTGTGCCTGTTTTTCTGCTGCTTTTGCGCGGGTTTCTGCAAGGTCAGCACGCTGTTCTGCCGCCGCGAGACGTTTTTCCATTGCTGCAAGACGCGCTTCAATACTGCTCATATCGGTGGCGGACCACGCTGTTCCTGAACTTAATAAGGCGCTGAGGGTAAGGGCGAGGATGCTTTTTTTCATGGTATGGCGTCCCTGAGAGGTAGCTATTATCAGATATTGTTTTTTGCTAAACCGGTTTAGTAGCTGAATCCTGATGAACTTTGTTACTGTGCGCAACTGATTTTGCTAAACCGTTTTAAGTGATGTGAAGTACATCGCAAAATAGCGCAGGAAAACGCAAAGGGACGTCTCAGGTGGGTAATACATGGGGGAGAGAGAAGCAGGAGAAAGAGGGAAAAAAGAGCAGAGCCAGGCTCTGCTCCATGCGGTTACTCTTTAGCAATCGGCGTCTGATCGACAGTGACTTTTTCATCGCCCTGAATCTGCCCGATACGCTGTTCCGTTTTGCTGACGGCGTCAGCATCTTTCAGCAGCGTGTAAGTCAGCTCAAACGTGGTGCTCTGGCCCGGCTGTAGCTGCTTAACCCTGCCCTGCTCTTTTTCAATGGTGACCGGATAGGCATAGCTGGTACCGGGTTCAATACCGGTAACGTAGCCCTGTTTAAGCGTGTCGGTGTTTTTCCACATGGTCAGCACCGGCAGCTGGCGGGTATCAAACTCGATTGATGCCCCTTTATCGCCTTTGCTGTTAACCACTGCCGCCAGCGTTTTTCCGTTGCTGTCCGCTTTCGGCACCAGGTTAAATACCATCTCATCAAAATCTCTGGCGGGCGCATCATAGACGTTCCAGCTATTCAGCCCTTTCTGCGCGTAGTCGTTAAAAGGCGAGACAGATTTCAGCGGTGCGATAAAGCGGGCATCTTTCTCCAGAATCGGCGTGCCGAAATTGCTGTGATAGATGATCTGATAATCCTGCGGATAATCGCCGTGGTTGGTTAACACATCATGCAGTGTGAAGGCATCTGTACCCGGCACGTAACGCAGCTCTGTCCAGGTGGCGAGGTTCGATTTTTTGAACGTATGCTCTTTCAGCAGGCCGCGAATGCGGATTTCATGCGGGGCTTTATCATCCACGGTGACTTCAACCTGCGAAGCGGGTGTGTTGCCCGCTTTACCGTGCAGCGTATAGATGCGGCCATCTTTAGTGACCGGATGCCCGGTCCACTCATAGCCGCAGCGCACCATCATTTCATTAAAGCCATCAAGCCAGCCGAGACCGTTGCGGCTCTCCAGATTGATATAGGCCGGGTTGACCACTTCATCTACCGGCGAATCCCAGCCCAGACGCACGCCGTGTCCCCTGACGTACAGTAAATCCATTCCGCGCGTCGGGCTGAGCGCGATGGTCAGGCCCTCCGGACTGGTAATCGTAATGACTTTCGAACCTTCCTGTTTGCCGCCATGCAGCACTTTTTGTTCGATGCTGAACGGCTGGCCGCCCAGCTTCAGCGTTTTGCTGTCGATGTGCCAGTTTCCCTTCTCTGTACCTGCTTCAGCATCCGTCAGCACCCATGTCTGTGCTGCTGCCTGAACGCTGATCCCCGCCATGACCACACCGGCCAATAATGCTAATTTCATAATGATGCATCCTTTGCTGAATTGATTTAGCTAATGTCAGCTAAGCGTACAAACATGAAAAAAATGAAACCGTGAGGTGCTTCACTTCGGTCGGTTATGCCGTCAGCAATCTTAATAAAGTTGGCTTAGATCACGTTTTATAATGCTCAAACGGCGTTTTTGGCAGTTCAGAGAGCAAAGTTGAGCCGGAAAATCCGGCATTGGCTTTAATCGTTTCAGCTTTAAGGTGGGCTAAAGGAACGTGCGCTGGCTGACTCTCAGCAACGGGAGCAGCCCTGTCACGGAATAGTGTCGTTTACGGAAGGAAGTTTCGATGTAACGAACAGGCAGGTTTAGTAGTGATAGCGGCAGGATGCTATCAGCAGGGCATCATCGCTAACGGCATAGACAAGCCGATGTTCAGTTGTGATCCTCCGGGACCAGAACCCTGCAAGATTATGCTTTAGGGGTTCGGGCTTTCCCTTCCCCTCAAAAGGCGTCCTGCTGGCATCCTTGATGAGTTCATTTATTTTTTTTACCGTTTTTTTATCCGTATCCTGCCAGTAAAGATAATCTTCCCATGCTTCAGCAGACCATGTCAGTTTCACTCAATGACTTCCCTCTCCATACCGTTACCACTTTTAAGGCTTTCAATTGAGTCCATAAGTCTGCGTGCATTTTTCGGAGACCGAAGCAGGTATGCAGTCTCTTCAAGTGAATTGTACTCCTCAAGTGACATCAATACGCATGATTCACCATTCTGACGGGTAATAAGCACCGGGGCTCTGTCCTCAACCGTTTGCAGCATCGTTGCAGACAGATTCTGTCTTGCTTCACTGTAGCTTATTGCTTTCATATGAACCTCCAATCATTGTACTTATTATTGTACAGGGATTTTTATAAGGAAGAAAGTCAGTGAACAAAGCATTCAACGCTGCCCCCCGGTTTGCCCTGACATCAGCCCTGTAACCCATTCCTCACTGCAATCTTCAATTCCTTCTCCCGGCACGGTGCTAATGGCCTTCAAGCCCCCTTAATCAGGCAAGCTGCTGCTGCAGCTGATCAAGATAAGGCAGCGCGGTCATTGCGCCTTTCGCCGTGGTTGCCAGCCCGCCGCAGATCTGCGCGCGCTCCAGACACTCTCTGAGCTGCACGTCATCCTGCGGCAAACCCTGTCCGGCTAAATGCCACAGCAGCCCGGCAACAAAAGCGTCTCCGGCGCCGGTCGTATCTACACTGACAACCGGGCGCGTCGGATAGTGCTGCAGCGTGCCACGGGACCATGCCTGCACGCCCTGGCGCCCCTGGGTAACCAGAATAAGCCTGATAGCATATTGCTCAGCCAGCTGCTGCATACCTGCCGCGATATCGCTGGTGTTACAGATAAAGGTCAGCTCTTCTTCTGAAAGCTTTACTACGTCAGCAAGAGCCAGCGCACGGGCAAGCGCGTCGCGCAGCTCCGCTTCATCTGCCCATAAATCGTGCCGGATGTTGGGGTCAAAACTCACAAAGCCGCCCGCTTCATGCAGTTGCTGCATCGCCGTCAGCGTGGTGTTTCGTGAGGGATCTCTGAGCAGTGCAATCGAACAGCAGTGCAGCCATTCGCCCGCCCGGAAAGCTGGCAGCTCGTGCGTTTCGATAAACAGATCTGCTGAAGGACGCACCATAAAAGTAAAGTTGCGCTCACCGTCTGCGTCCAGCGCCACCACGACAACCGAGGTGCGCTGCGTGTTATCTGGCTGCATAAACTCGGTGTTTACCTGCTCGGCATTAAGCGTATCAATCAGGAACGTGCCAAAGGGATCGCCGCCTACTTTACCAATAAAGCCGCTGTTGCCCTGAAGCCTGGCGATACCCACCGCCACATTGGCGGGCGCACCGCCGGGACACTGAATCAATCTGTTATCACACTCCGGCAGCAGATCCACAACTGCATCGCCCAGACACCATACCCGTTTGACCATTTCACTTCTCCTGATCGCAAGCTAAATCGGTTTAGCAATAACATATTATTATGCACAAACGGAGAGGGTTAGAAAGGTTCAGGCCACTATTTTGCGAAAGTGTGCGGGTGATACCAGATTTTATGGGTGCAGAAGTTGATGGGCAGAGTGTTCAGAGGGTGGCTGAAAGCTAGCCGACAGGTACAACCCGGCAGCCAGCCGGGTTGTAAAACTTTATCAGGCTGCAGTCAGCAATGTGCGATCGGGGCCGCTTAGCATCACCGGTTTATCGTTGCGCAGTTTTTCACGATAGTTCCACTGCATCAGCTGCGAGATCCCTGCTCCACACCACATCATATGGTGATCGTGCCGATAAATTGAGGTGGCCGGCAACCCGGTCACATTCTCGGAAATCTCGACCCGGCAGCCCTGCCCGGTCAGGCGAATAGCTTCCAGCCAGATTTCGGTTGCGTCTGTCACGCTGATAGCTTCCAGAAAAACAGGGACAGTTTTACGACGCTCCGATGCACGCATGATACAGCGTGCGTGAAAAACCACGGCATCATGAAAGCGTGATTGCTTTATAACCGAATCTGCGCTGTTATCACTGCGCAACAGCAGGTTCAGCGGCTTCAGATAAGCGTTAACAAAATCATCACCGCTGTAGTCGCTGCCCATCTGTCGCATGCGCGCCTGCAAGGTACTATCCGGGCTGTCGCGCAGCTGGTCCGTCATCTCTTCCTGCCGGCATTGCCAGCGATTTTGCGGCAGCGGTGACCTGCCCTGCAGAAAGGCGTAAACTTCAGGCAGCGTGCTGCCGGTAGCCGTCAGGTCCAGCACGCTATAGATACGCGTTAGCTGTCCGCTGGTGTATTCACCATTATGCTGTGGCCGGGTAATCAGGCCTGCGCGCTTCCAGTTGCGTAAGGTGGCGGGTAAAAGGCCGGTGAGGTCGCAGATGGCCTCGACAGAATATAAACTCATTACAGGTCCCCCGATATCGGGTGTGGGTCAGCAGCTCAGAACGCTGCCGACGAACCCCTATTGTGCGCTTAGTTATCCGCAATTGATACCGTATTGACATTGATTTGCATAAAACTTGCAGCGTTCTGACTGTAAACCGCAGCGGCAGGAAAAACGCTCTGCCGTACCTTATCGCAGAATACGTTTTTGCTTTGCTGCATCCAGCCAGTCACGAAACTCCACCAGCAGCCAGTCGTAAAGCTGCTCATCGCTGATATTTCCGACATCATCAACCGGAAAAAAATGTGTATTGTCGATCAGGCGATCGGTAAAGGTATCCAGACGCTCCAGCACGCCATAATTATTGCCACCCAGGCCTAAGAATTTATAAAAAACTGGCAGTGTGGCGGACTCTCTGAGTTTCTCTTTGATAAGGCGTGTTTTATTGATGCCGCCATCGGTAATAAAGACCACATACACCGGTAGTGTGGCGTCGCGATAGGTATTGTTAATCGCTTCCAGTACCGGTGGCTCATTGTTCGTGCCGCCCAGACCCGGCAGGATTTCCCACATCGTCCGCCTGCCGTCGTTGCGAATACGATCGATGTAACCCTCAAGGTTATCCAGTGACACATCCTCGTACTGACGAAATTTTTCGCCAAACGCCCAGACCGGCATGCTGCCGTCATCATCAAACTGCACGGCCAGCGCCGCTACCCGCTCCAGCACCTTCTGCACATTACCGCGCTTAAACTGTGCCGTCATGGAGCCTGACGCATCCAGCACAAAGGCGACCTGCGCTTTAACTTCTGAGAGCCGGTGTTTCTCCAGACTGACGCGGATTGGTTTTGCCAGGCTGACCAGTTGCGGCAGTTTTTCAAGCTTCTTCTCCAGGCTAACCGCGGGTACTGATGCGATCACAGGTTCTGCTACATCCACGCCAAAATGCAGCGCCA
This sequence comes from Pantoea sp. RIT413, assembly GCF_003057675.2. NCBI lineage: Bacteria > Pseudomonadati > Pseudomonadota > Gammaproteobacteria > Enterobacterales > Erwiniaceae > Pantoea > Pantoea sp. RIT413. The sequence goes on along the minus strand of NZ_QBJB02000015.1, from coordinate 40,594 downwards.
GCGGATGAAGGCCTCCATCAAATCCCTGCCCGACCGCTCGCAGTTTCCACTGTTCGTTATGACGATAGAGATGGCAGACAATCAGGGCTTTCTCGCGTCGATCGCCGGGTGCGATATCGTAGCGATGTTCACCACACTGCAGAGTAAGCTGCTGTAAACCCCCTACTGTATCGCTGCCATCGATAACCAGCGTAACAGCAATACGCATGACGGCAGCGGGTAGCGCGTGAAGCTGAATCTGAAAACGCGCCTCTCCGGCATGGCTGTGCATGACAATACTGCGGTTTTCGTTATGCGGCTGGTTGAAAAAAATCATCGACGAATCACCGAGGACTTTTTCATTTGCGCCGAGCAAAAACGCTGAAGCATCAATGTCGCTGCTGAATCCAGGCCTGGTTTTCCAGGTCAGGCAGAGTTCAGGACACGTGCTATTAAGAGCAATATTCTGTCCGGTGGTCAGTTCCATATTTCACTCCCTGTGGGTGGTTAACAGACAAAAAAAAGCCCCTTCACGGGGAAGAGGCTCTTTTGCAGCAGTCCGTTACACGGATACGCCGTGCTGAGCTGCCAGCGCTTTCAGGCCGCCGGCAAAGCCCTGGCCCACCGCTTTAAATTTCCACTCACCGTTGTGACGATAGAGCTCGCCGAAGACCATGGCCGTTTCGGTGCTGGCATCTTCTGACAGATCGTAACGGGCGATTTCGCTGTTGTTGTCTTCGTTAACAATACGGATGTAGGCATTAGAGACCATACCGAAGTTCTGCTTACGCGCTTCCGCATCGTAGATGGTTACCGCAAAAACGGCTTTCTGCACGTCGGCGGGCACGGTAGCCAGCGAAATTTTTACCTGCTCATCGTCACCCTCGCCTTCACCGGTGCGGTTGTCGCCCTGATGCGCGACAGAGCCGTCCGGGCTGGTGGCGTTGTTGAAGAACACGAAGTGCTGATCGGATAACACTTTGCCGTCTGCGCCGACCAGAAAGACCGATGCATCCAGGTCAAACGCCTGACCATCGGTGACGCGTGAGTCCCAGCCCAGACCAGCAATCGCTTTGGTCATGGTTGGGGCTTCTTTGGACAGGTTTACGTTACCGCCTTTTGTCAGATTAACTGCCATGGTGAAATCCTCTTTGCTTGTGGCTGATGCCCGGCCAGACCGGGCAGATAATGGGTATGTGACTGCGGATCAGGACGCGTTGATACCATACTGCGCGCAGACTGAGGCCAGGCCGCCTGCATAGCCCTGACCAACGGCGCGGAATTTCCACTCGCCCGCGTGGCGATAGAGCTCGCCAAACAGCATTGCGGTTTCCGTGCTGGCATCTTCAGACAGATCGTAACGCGCGGCTTCCACGTTGCTGTCGTTGTTGACCAGACGGATAAAGGCGTTTGCCACCTGCCCGAATGACTGGCGGCGGGTTGCGGCATCATGAATGGTGACCACAAAAACAATTTTGGTCACGTCCTGCGGTACGCGGTCCAGTTCAACGATCAGCGATTCGTCATCCCCGTCACCTTCACCGGTACGGTTGTCACCGGTATGGGTCACGGAACCATCAGCCGATTTCAGATTGTTGTAAAAAATGAAGTCGTGATCGCCACGCACTTTGCCTGCATCGGTGAGCAGAAAAGCGGAGGCGTCAAGGTCAAAATCCTGACCGTCAGTGGAGCGGGTATCCCAGCCCAGACCAATTTTCACATTTTTCAGTGAAGGGTCGACTTTTGCCAGGGAGACGTTGCCGCCTTTAGAGAGAGTCACTGCCATGTTATTTTCCTCACGTCGTGCATACGCTGTATGCGGTATTCAATAGCGCGGCCGGGCCGCGCCCTGACTTACTCTGCCTGCTCTTCTTTTTTACCCGGGAACAGCAGGCTCGCGATAATCCCCAGTGCCAGCACGCCCAATACAACATAGAGGCTGGTGGTTGCGCCGATAGCGTAACCGTGATGGAAGAAGTGCTCGGTCGCGTTCAGGCCCAGCTTGAAGGCGATAAAGAACAGCAGCACGATCACCGCTTTTTCCAGATGCACCAGATACTGCTTCAGTCCTTCCAGCACGAAATAGAGTGTACGCAGACCAAGGATAGCGAACATCATGGCGCTGTACACAATCAGCGGCTCGCGGCTGACGGCGATCACGGCCGGCACCGAGTCGAACGCAAACATCACATCTGAAAGTTCAACCACAGCTAAACAGAGCAGCATCGGCGTAGCGTAGCGGGCCGCTTTGCTTACGCGACCTACCTGCACATCCGCGTTCTCCGGCTTAGCGAGTTCAGCATCGACCTCTTTCTGGCTCAGCACAAAGGCGCTGCCTTTGAGTTTTGGCCAGATCGGATAGAAACGTTTCACCATGCGGTAAGCGAAATGCTGAGAGTAATCTTCGATCTCATCATCGTCGTCGCCGCTTTTCAGCATCATCACCGCGGTCCAGCCTACGATAACGGCAAATACCACTTCCACCCACGGACCGAGCGCCAGCAGGCCGGTACCGATGGCAACAAAAACGCCGCGGAACACGATGGCACCGATAATGCCCCAGTAGAGTACGCGGTGACGGTAGTTATTAGGAATGGCAAACCAGGAGAAGATCGCCATCATGACAAACAGGTTGTCTACCGACAGGACTTTTTCCAGCGCATAGCCGGTCACAAACAGGCTGGCCACTTCCGCGCCGTGATGGACATACAGGAAGCCTGCAAAGGCCAGCGCCATCAGGATCCAGAATACTGACCAGCCCGCCGCGCTTTTCAGCGAAATAGGTTTGTCATGCCGGTGCATGAACAGGTCGATAAAAATAGCTCCGACAGAGAGCAGTAAAAACACCGCTACCGTTTCAATCGGAAACCCGATATGGGTCGATTCCATCTATTAGCTCCAGAAAAGTCAGTAACGGTTACAGGCCAAATTCAGCGGGCTGAAAGCCCAGCGCCTGAATAATTTCGCGGGCGTTAGCCTGCTCAGTGGCGTCAAAGTCACCGTCGCTTTTGGCCACGGCAATACCCACCCGGACCGCAAGCTGCGCCTGTTCCGGTTTATTTTTTAAGGCGAGGATATATTTCATTGTCTCACCCTTGCCCACTTCCATATCGAAAGAGAATGAGGTCACCAGCTTTTCAAAAAACTGGATCACCTCATTGGTATCAAAAATACTCAGCTCCGGAGAGGCGCGCAGAAATCCCATCATTTTCTGCTTCTCTTCGCTGCTGACGCCGTCGCTGGCAACAGCAATACGGGCACAGACGGCCACGGTGCCTTCGAGAAAGGCGCGGTTTTTGTAGCGGCTTACCTGTTTTGTCAGCTCGTCGCGGCCGGCGTTAAATTTGTCTTTAAGAGAGTTAAAAAAGCTCATAATTACTCCTGATTACTTGGAACCGGCGCGCCAGTTAAAGCCCCAGCCAAACGCCTGATCGAGTTCCTGATGGCCGCTGAAATAGCGGTTGATACGCTCTACGCGGATTGCGCCGTTGTCGTTAATCAGACGGGCAATCGCACACATGTTTTGCCGGTTGTTGCCTTCAGTAAGCGCGGTTTCCACCGGCGGCTGTCCCGGAACCTGAATGGTCACCATGCCGTCAGTGTTTTCCCAGCTCGGCACACCTTCATAGATAAAGGTAAAGATCAGGACTTCTTTGATCTGCTTCCATTCGCTGCCGTTGATATGGATCCACTCACCGTCGCTGACGGCGCCGGTACGGTCATCGCCCTTCAGCTCAACGAAGGGTTCGCTGCGGAAGCTGCCAAATTTGTTGCCCAGCGCCTGTACGATAGTGCGATAGCCATCTTTCAGCTCCACAAACGCAGCCAGATCAAGGTCAACACCTTTGTTATTGTTAAAGATGCCCTTCAGGAAACCGCCGCCGCTGTTGCCGGCAGCGCGCTGGTTCCAGTTCAGGTTGACGCGGATCTGACCATAGTCATCCTTTTTCGTCAGGCTGATGGAGGGCTTCTCTTTTGTCAGACTGACTTTGCTCAGATTTACGACGGGCTGTGGTGCTGGTGCCGGAGCCGGTGCGGGCGCAGCGCTGCTCTCATCCACTTCTATACCAAAGTGTTCAGCCAGCGGCTGCAGGCCGCCGTTAAAGCCCTGAGAGACAAAGCGGAACTTCCATTCGCCGTTACGACGATAAAGCTCGCCCAGGATCAGCGCAGCCTCACTGCGTCCGGTGGTATCAACATCACACTGCACCAGCACGCTTCCGCCGGCTTCGACCTGAATGGCGAGACGCGCCAGTGACGCAACGGTTTTGCCGGCATCACAGGTGGCGGTAAAGGCTATTTTCTGCACATCGATTTTCAGCGTTGCCAGATTAACGGTAAACATGGTTTCGTTGCCGGACGCGGAAAGACGCACTGTACTGTCATCATTTTCGCGCTGACCATAAAACACCATGTCCGAATCGCCGCGCACTTTGCCGTTGTCATAGAGACGAAACGCTGAGATATCGACCGGTACGCCAGAGGAGACACGCACCACCAGCGATTGATTAGGTACGGGGGCATTGCCCCCTGGCGTCAGGTTCATCAGTAGAGTACCGCCTGAATATCGGGGATCATGTCCTGAATGGTGCGGGCACGCGAAGCGTTGCCGTGCGCAGTAAAGTTCCACTCGCCGCCGCTGCGGCGCAGTGAAGCTATTACGACCGCCGTATGCGAGCCCTGCTCGGTCAGGGTAAATTTCGCCAGCTCTTTGCCCTGCTGATCAACAACGCGACAGAAGGCATTCGCTACATCGTTGAAGGTTTGCCCGGTAAAGCTGTTTACCGTCAGCACCAGGCTTTCAATGCTGGCTGGCAGACGCGACAGATCGGCTTTGATCACCTCATCATCGCCGTCGCCTTCGCCAGTACGGTTATCGCCGCTGTGGACTATTGAACCATCATTTGAACGAAGCTGGCGGAACCAGACGGTGTCCACCACGCCACCGTGCGCGTCAAGCAGCACGCAGCTGGCATCAAGATCAATGCTATCGCCCCCGCCGAGAAGTTTGCCAAAGAGTCCTTTCTTTTTGGCAGGATCCCAGCCGAGTCCGAACTGAATTTGAGAAATCGCACTGCTGGATTTCGCCAGCGAAATTGTCTGATTCTTACTTAAAGATACCATCACTTCTCCTTAATGAGTGGTTAGCTGCTGCAGTAAAAACGCCGATCAATTTAACAGCTCAGCAATCATAACATGAGTTTTATCCTGCGCAAGAAAACAATCATCATATGATTACTTTCAGTTGTGAATGTAATGTTTTATAAAGAATTATCTATTTTTATTGGTAAGGCGGTAACTGTCATTAATCTGTAAATGAAGCGAGGTGCTTTATTAGTTTATTCAATCATAATATGATTGCCTGAATGTTCTGGCGTTCACCTGACGGCGCCAGCAGGCCCTGCGCTGCAAAAATAAGGAATACAACACGATGAGTCAGCCGGATGCGATCTGGTTTATGGAAGGGGTTTCTTCCCAAAAAGATATTCTTGCGCTGGTGGCGCAGGCGCGACGTGCGGGCCGGCATGATTTCGTGCTGATTGCCTCTCACCGCTCCTCCCGCCCGGAAATTCTGGCGGAAGCAGATGTTGCTTATCTGGAACCTGAGGATGACGGTGCCCTATTCGCTTTTATCCGGCATGTCTGTCAGCAGCACCGGGTACGTGCCATCCACGCCGGCAAACGCGGAGCGTTGCTGGAGCAGCAGCGAACGGCTATTGAAGCGCTGGGTGTCAGGCTGGTAACAGGCGCTCGCGAGCGCGCCACCTTTACGCTCGCTGATAACAAAACCCGTTTTAGCGCGGAGATGAGCGCGCACGGTCTGCCTGCCGTACCTTCAATTGAAGTGCGCACGCCGGATGAGGTAGCGGCTGCAATAGCGCAGGTTGAGGCGCAGGGCCATCGACCCTGTATCAAACCGGTGCACGGCATCTATGGCATGGGGTTCTGGGTGCTGCGACGCGATGCGCATACCCTGAGCTTTTTTAACAACCCGGACAGCCGCCAGATCCATCCTGACGTGCTTATTGAGAGCCTGCGTCGTGCACAGCAGGCCGGTGAGTCGCTGCCGCTGCAGATTGTCATGCCCTGGCTTGCAGGTCCGGAACGCTCGGTAGATATGCTGGTGGAGAATGGCCGGGTCATTGCAGCCGTTGCGCGGCGCAAAGAGGGCTCAGTACAGGTTTTTGAACAGGAGACGCCCGCCTGGCGCCTGGCAGTTGCCTGTGCAGAGACGCTGCATGTGGATGGCCTGATTAATGTCCAGACCCGCAACGATGCTGAAGGCCATCCGGTGCTGCTGGAGGCTAACCTGCGTCCTTCTGGCGGTATCGGTTATACCGCGTTCAGCGGGATTAACCTGCCCGGCCTGTTTGCACTGCGTCAGCTGGAACTGATTTCCGCAGCGGACGCCATTGCGCAGCGTGCCGCGTTTAATCCGGTGCAGGTCATCCCGACCAATGCCGTTCAGCCTCTGCCACAGTGTGACCCTGTCACATGGTCTGCCAGCCCGGATGAGGAGTGCCGCTGATGACCGCTGCCTTACAGATCTATCAGCGCGAGCTGCCTGGCGGCACGCTGCGTGTAGAAACGACGAGCGAGACGCCACTGGAGACGCTGTTTGATATTGCCGCACGCCGCAATCCCAAACGGGCATTCCTTTTTGTCAGCAAAATACTGGGACGTCATATCCCGGTCAGTCCGGCCATCATGCGCGCCAGTTATGAGACGCTGGCAGCAAAACTGCCGCATGACCTTCCGGGGCCGGTGCTGTTTATCGGTATGGCCGAAACCGCCGTGGGCCTCGCCGCTGGCGTATTCCGCGCGGCCAGAGAGCAGATCGCTGAGCCGGTGTTCCTCACCAGCACCCGTCATCCGGTAGAAGGTGATTTGCTGTGTGAATTTAAAGAGGATCACAGTCACGCCACCGATCACCTTATCTATCTTCCGGCTGACGCTACGCTGCGCCGCCGTGCGCTGCAGGCGCGTACGCTGGTACTGATTGATGATGAAGCGACCACGGGCAATACGTTTCTGAATCTGCTGCAGGCGCTGCGCGAAGCGGGTCTGCAGGCGGTGACGCGTGTGGTCACCGTCACGCTCACCGACTGGAGCGGTGATGCCGTGCGTCATCACTGTCCGCTGCCGGTAGAGCCGGTTTCACTGGTTGCGGGCCGGTGGCACTGGACCCCACGCGCAGGGGCACCGGTACCGGTAATGCCTGCGGTAAACGTGACGGCGCAGGGCGCAGTGGCCCTCTCCGCCCGTCAGGACTGGGGACGGCTGGGGATGGCGGACGCTCACTGCCGCTTTGCAGACGATATGCACTCTGAGCCGGGCGAACGTATTCTGGTTCTGGGATCGGGAGAATTTATCTGGCCACCTTTTCTGCTGGCAGAGCGTCTGGAGCAGCAGGGTGCCTGCGTGCGCTTTGGTTCACTGACGCGCTCGCCGATCTCAGAAGGTCTGGCGATTAGCTCCATACTCGCTTTCAGCGATAACTACGGTCTTGGCATGCCAAATTTTGTCTATAACGTGGCGCATCAGCAGTTTGATCGGGTGATTATCTGTGTTGAAACGCCCGCGGAGGCTGTCTGTCCCACTCTGCTGGCAGGATTACAGCAGACGGCCCCCCGCATTGAGGTGATCGCTTATGAATAAGCCGGTTGTATTATGCGATCTGGATGACACGCTGTTCCAGACGAAAAGAAAAATGCTGACCGAAACCCTGCAGATCCCGGTTGAAGTGGGCGCCTACGATCGTGAGCTGCAGCCGCGCAGCTTTATGTCGCAGGAGCAGTCGATGCTGGTCTCCTGGCTGCTGCAGAGCGCAGAGCTGATCCCGGTGACCGCGCGCGGTACGGAAGAGACGGCGCGCGTGGCGCTGCCTTTTACATCCTGGAAAGTCATGACGCACGGCGCGGTTATCGCGTCACCTGACGGCAGCCTTAACCGCATCTGGCAGGATCGTATTATCAGCGAGCTGTCAGCCATGCGGGCACAGTTGGTTAGCTATCGCCAGCAGCTGAGCGATGCGCTGGATCGCGCCGGCCTTAATGCCTGGTGCCGCATGAACTATGAGTATGATGGTGTCCCGATCTATTTTGTGATGAAACATCGCGACAGCACGCAGATTGCCGAACTCTATGCGTTCAATGCGCAGATGCAGCAGCAGCTCGATACGCGGGGCTTTTATATCCATGCCAATGGCAACAATATCGCCTGGATCCCTGACTGCATTCAGAAGGGGCATGCGGTGGCGTGGCTGTTGCAGCAGCTGCGCGACACGCGTGGCCCATTCCCGGTAATGGGGCTGGGCGATAGCCTCAGCGATTTCAGCTTTATGCAGCACTGTGACTGGTTTGGCATGCCCGCCTGCAGCCAGTTTACTGACGCCATCCGCCGCCATATTTTTGACAAGGCCGACGCCCATGAAAAACCCTGAATTACAGCAGCTGCATGGCACCTATCTGCCCTCGGACGTGCAGTTTTTGCTGAATCCGGTTCAGCTTGAGATGACGCCGGTCGATGAGAAAGAGCGCCTGATCCAGTCCGGCCAGAAGCACTATTCCGAGATGCTGAGCCAGGAGCCGGCGCCGTCTGCGGCGCATCTGGAGATATTTAACTGCGCGCTGGAGATGGGCAGCGCCCGGCTTGCACGTGACGTTGTGACGCTGGCTAAAGGGCTGATAGCTCAGGCCGCCGGGCAACCTGTGATTCTGGTTAGCCTGGTACGGGCCGGCGTGCCACCTGGCGTGATGCTGCAGCGCGCACTGCGCGATATGGGCGTGGTATCGCATCACTACGGTATCAGTATTATCCGCGATCGCGGCATTGATGAAACCGCGCTGAGCCTGATTGAGGCGAAGCACGGCACAGAGGGCATCGTATTTGTGGATGGCTGGACCGGTAAGGGTGCCATCACCGGCCAGCTGATTGAGAGCCTGCGCGACCGGCCCGGCTACCCGCCGTTGCCGCGACTGGCGGTGCTGGCCGATCCGGCGGGCTGCGCCTGGCTTGCCGCCTCCGATGACGACTGGCTGATCCCGTTTGGCATTATGGGCGCGCCGGTTTCCGGCATGGTGTCACGTTCCCTGTGGAGCGCCTCTGGCCTGCACGGCTGCGTGCTGTGCGATCATCTGCTGGCGTATGACTGCAGTCTGCGCATGGTGGACACAGTAGACCGGTTCCGGCAGCAGCTGGATACGGCACAGATTGCTGCAGCGGTGCCTTACGCTACCCACCTTCGCAACCAGCAGGCGATTGCTCAGGCAGTGATTAATCAGCTGGCGGCGCAGTATCATATTCTTAACCGCAACCGTATCAAACCCGGCATTGCCGAAGCCACGCGCGCGGTGCTGCGCCGCGTGCCCGATCACGTCCTGGTCCGCAGTAAAACCGATCCGGATGTCGCCCTGCTGATGCATCTGGCCGCGCAAAAAGATATTCAGGTAAAAGAGATGGGCGATACGCTGGGGCAGTATCGTGCCGTAACCATTATCAGGAAGGTGTCGTGATATGAGCCTGCCACTCTCCCCCTGGATGCTGGGTGCCACGCTCTATATGCCTGCCACCCGCGGCGATCTGGCTGACGTGATCCTGCATGGAAAGATCCCCCAGCTGCGTTCGCTGGTGATCTGCCTGGAGGACGCCGTCAGCGAGCGGGATGTGACTCTGGCGCGGGATAACCTGCAGACTTTACTGCGCCAGCTTCAGCAGCAAACCCCCACGCACACCCCGCCGCTGGTGTTTATCCGGCCGCGCGATGAAGCCATGGCTGCCGCATTGCTGCACGATAGCGAATTGTCTGGTATCGACGGGTTTGTTTTACCGAAGTTTAATCAGGCTAACGTACTCTCCTGGTGGCGTCTGCTGGCGCCAACGTCGCTGCTGCTGATGCCGACGCTGGAAACGCGCGATGTTTTTGACAGTACCGCGATGCAACAGCTGGCAAGCCTGCTGGAACAGCACCCGTGCCGCGAGCGTATCCTGGCTCTGCGCATTGGCGGCAACGACCTGATGTCGGTTCTGGGACTGCGGCGCTCGCGCCACCTTACGCTCTATGAGGGGCCGCTGGGTTACGTGGTGAAAATGCTGGTGGCGACCTTTGCGTCGCGCGGGTTTGCGCTAACGGCCCCGGTGTGTGAACGCATCGAAGATGTGGCGCTGCTGGAGCGTGAGCTGGCGCTGGATGTGGCGCACGGGCTGGTCGGGAAAACGGCTATCCATCCGGCGCAGCTGGAGATCATTCAGCGCGGTCTGATGGCGGAGCAGAGCGACTACGAAGATGCGCTGCGCATCATGAATTCAGAACAGGCAGTATTTAAATCGCAGGGCGCAATGTGCGAACCTGCCACGCATCGCAACTGGGCTGCTGCTATGCTGGAGCGGTCTGCACACTGCGGTATTGTCAGCGCGTATACCGGCGCGGTTTACGCCCAGCGTCAGTGATCGCTATCTTTACTCTTTTAACGGTGTGCTATGCCTCTGAGCGCAAAACAGTACAGACAGTATCAGCTGGTCGCCTTGCTGAGCACGGGTAAACCCGTAGAAAAGGCGCTTTTACTGCAGCAAATGGCGTGCTCTGAGCCGACGTTTGTGCGCGATTTACGTGAAATCCGCACCAGCTATCAGGCAGAGATCAGGTTTAATAAATCCGCCGGTAACTATCAGATGACCGGCGCCGGATCGCTGACGCCTAAAATCGTTAAAATGATGCGTGAAAGTCTTGCGTTACATGACAGCGCGGGTGCAGGACAGAATCTCTCTGCGTCAGTGATACTCGACAAAGAGGCCAAAAAGTCGGTTTCTCTCTCCCTGCGCCTGTCGGTATTACGTAAAATTCAGCTTTACGCTAACCGCCATAATCTTAATCGCAGTCAGGTGATTGAGTGGCTGGTTGAACAGAATCTGGGTAAGGGAGGCAAGAAGTCTTAACGCACGGAAGTCAGGCCATTTGCTGAACAGTCCGGCGTTTTTCAGCCGGCCTGAGTCAGCCTGAAAACAGTAAAAAGCGAACAGCAAGTTACCCGCCAGATTGATAACCACTTCTGAACAGATTGTGGCTGATGTATGATGCCTGCCTGATTTCTGCCGCCTGCTCAGAACCGACTCTATGCGAAAAAACTCACTCAACGCTTCAGGCTCTTCACTGCTAAAAACCTCGCTCGGAAAAAGCATGATGCTGTTTCTGGTATTGATTAGCCTGTTTGTGGTGGCAATCAACGCCTGGTCGCTGTGGAACTCCTGGCAGCAGATCATGAGTGAGAAGAAAGATGATGCGCGCAATCTCTCTGTATCGCTGGCCAAACATGCTGAAGATTCGTTTCTGCAGGTTGAGATCACCTTAGCCGATGCGGTCAGGCAGTTGCGTCAGCGCGGCAATGAGTACGCGGCGACGCCGGCGTTTTTGCACCAGCTCAAAGAGCAGCAGAGTAAACTGCCGCAGTTGCATGGCCTGTTTGTCTATGATACTGACGGACACTGGATCGCCTCATCCGGTAACTTTGTGCCGACCAATGCCAGCAATGCCGATCGCGCCTACTTTTTATGGCACCGCAATCACAATGACACCAATCTGCTTATCAGCCGCGTTATCCGCAGCCGCTCTACCGGCGATCTGGTTATCCCGGTTTCAGTACGCCTGAACGACAGTCAGGGGAACTTTGCCGGTGTGGCGCTCGCCACGGTGCGCGTGGACTATTTCCGCCAGTATTACAGCTACTATGCGCTGGGCGATAAAGATACGCTGGGCCTCATTCTTGCTGACGCATCGGCCCTCTATATTCGCCCTTTCCCGGACGCCTATATTGGCAGAATGCTCTCCGCCAGCCCGCTGTTTAAAACTGAACTCAAATCTGCGTCCAGCGGCAACGCGACCTGGCGCTCCTCTCTTGATGGCATCGTGCGCGTTTACGGCTATGCGCGTCTGGAGCGCTATCCGCTGATTGTTACCGCCGGGTATGACCTTGCCGCAATACGCAAAGCGTGGCTTACCGGTAACCTGATTAATCTGCTGCTCAACCTGACGCTTCTGTTTGCCATTGCCGGCATGGGGCTTCTGGTGCTTCGCCAGGTAGGAACTAACGTCAGAAATCAGATTGAGCTGACCTTTGTGCGGGATGAACTTACCAGCATTAACCATACGCTGCAGTCGCTGGCACTGGTGGATGGTCTGACCGGGCTGGCCAACCGGCGACAGTTTGACGCCCTGCTCGACCAGGTGCTGCTGAAGTCATATAAAAGCGGCGATCCGGTGGCGCTGATCATGATCGATGTCGACTGTTTCAAGCATTATAACGATACTTACGGTCACGTTGCTGGCGATGAATGCCTGCAGGATGTGGCGCAGGCCCTGAAGAGCTGCGTGCATTATCATGGCGACGTTGTGGCGCGCTACGGTGGCGAAGAGTTCGCCATCATTCTGCCGAACACCGACTTTTCAGAAGCGCAAATTGTCGCCGGACAGGCGGTTAAGGCCGTAAGAGAGCTGGGGATTGCCCATGAGAGCAGCCTGGTCGCCGCAGGCGTGGTAACCGTGAGCGCAGGCTACTATTCACTGGTCTCTGCCGGGGAAGCGTCAGAAGCGGAACAGCTCAGACGCGAAGCGGACCAGGCGCTTTACCAGGCGAAACGCAGCGGCCGCGATCGGGCGTGCGGGCCGGTCTGACAGCGCTGAGCCAGGTAAAGAACCGTCAGATTCTGGCAAGTGGTTAATGCTCTGTCCAGACTTAGCCTGTTATTGCCAAAAAGGGGCCGGCTTATGCCTTCTGCATCGCGATTACGCTTCACCCTCAACGTTGTGCTGTTTACCCTGGCGCTGAACGGTGCGGCGCAGGCTGCCCGCCAGCCAGAACCGCTGTTTCAGACGCTGCAGCCAGCGCAGAATTCGCTGGAGAATTATCGCTGGCATAAGCGGCTGCTTGTGATCTTCGCCCCTTCTGACCGCGATACGGATTTCATACGGCAAATGGCGCTGTTGCAACAGCAGCAGGATGCGCTCAGGGAGCGTGATATCGTGGTGCTGAGCGATGTCCGCCCGGCGGACGGCGGCGCGCTGCGTGCGCAGCTTAATCCTGCCGGATTTGAAATTGTGCTGGTGGGTAAAGATGGTGGCATGAAACTGCGCGAGACCCGGCCGGTAAGCGCGGAGGCCCTGCTCTCACTGATTGACCGTATGCCGATGCGTCAGGCAGGCCAGAATTAGCGTAATAAAAAAGCGGGGCACTCAGGCCCCGCTCTGTTTACCGCTGCATATGCAGGATCACTCTTCCGGAAGGGCGTAAACCACAACCTGATCGCCGACCTGATCTTTCAGAATCGTATTACCACCCGCCACAAAGGCGACATACTGACGCCCTTTATACTCATAGACAGACGGGTTAGCAACGGCAGGTGCTTCTACCTGATCGGCCCACAGCTCTTCACCTGTGTCCACGGAGTAGGCGCGGACTTTGGCATCCATTGAGGCACCGATAAAGATCACGCCGCCTGCGGTGACTGCCGGACCACCAATCGTCGGTGAGCCCCAGCTTTCCGGCATAAAGAAGCCGTACTGCTGCGAAGCACCGACCGGACGACGCCACTTCACGTCACCGGTATGCATATCGATCGCCACGATTTCGCCAAACGGCGGCTGCCAGCACGGCATGCCCAGCCAGTTGTTTGCGACCATCAGACGCAGACCATACGGGGCACCTTCCTGAGGTGCAAAACCGCTTTCATTGCCCGAGCCGTTATCCGCTTTCTCATAATCTTCACGGCTGTAGAGCTTGATATACTGCACAATGTGCGAGGTGTTGACGATAGCGATCTGCTTCTGCGGATCGAACGCCACCCCACCCCACTGTACGCCGCCAGCGCTGTCAGGATAGGTCAGCACACCTTCGCCTTTGGTTGTAGGCGGCGAATACATGCCATCGTAGCTCAGCTTGTCCCACAGGCGGGAACACTGACCTGCTCCTACGATGTCAGCCAGCTTCCAGATAGCCGGCTTTTTCGACTGATCCAGCAGCGGAGCGGGTTTGGTCGGGAAAGGCTGCGTAGGGGCCAGTTTTTCACCCTGTACTGAACCATCGCCCTGCGGCACCGGGCGCTCTTCAATTGGCCAGACATCTTCACCGGTCAGGCGATTTACCACAAACAGGAAGCCCTGCTTGGTGGCCTGAACCAGCGCCGGGATCTGCTTACCATTTACGGTAATGTCCATCAGCGTCGGCGCAGAGTTGATATCGTAATCCCACACATCGTGATGCACCCACTGGCGCGACCAGACAACTTTACCGGTTTTGATATCCAGCGCGGTCGTTGAGGTACCCAGCGGAATAGACTCCGTGCGGTTGCCGCCCCAGTAGTTAGGCGATGGGGATGAAACAGGCAGATAGACCAGACCGTTGGCCTCATCTGCTGACATGTGAGTCCAGACGTTGGCGGTACCGGTGCGGGCGCGAACGTTTTCCGGAATCGCTTCAAAGGTCCATTCCAGCTTGCCGGTCTGGGCGTTTACGGTAAAGACCGTGCCTGGAGGGGCTTCTGCATATGCCCAGTCTTTACCTGCCCAGCCAATCATTAAATGATCGCCCACAACCGTAGGCGGCTGCAGAATAGAGAGCGGATACTTCGCGTTAACGGTATTCCACTGATCAATGTCTAACACGCCTTTATTGGCAAAGTTTTCGCACGGTTTGCCGGAGTCGGCATCCAGCGCCCAGAGCTTAGCGTCAACGGTGCCCATATAAACAATCTTCTGACACGCTTCGCCTGCTACCGGATTTTTAGCCTGCCAGTATGACACGCCGCGGTTTTTCAGGACCGGTTGCGTCAGTGCTTTACGCGGTGATTTGGTATCGTAATGCCACTTCTCTTTACCGGTACCCGGATCGAGCGCAATTAACCGATCGAACGGCGTGCCGACGTAAATAGTCTCATTGGCAAAAATTGGCGTAGCGGACCAGACCGTGGCAGGCGTATCCCCTTTTCCGTCTGAGACATCACCGGTATGAAACTCCCAGATCTTCTTCAGTTTGCTGACGTTTTCCGTCGTGATCTGCTTCAGCGGGCTATATTTCTGTGCGTTCAGCTGACCGTGAAAGCTGTCCCAGGTTGCGCCTGCCGGCACCAGTGGTGTAGCCGGGTTAGCAGCGGATTCCACTTTCTGTCCATCAAGCTTGCCGGTGGATGCATCATCGGTGGTTTTTGTGGTTCCCGCATCCTGCTGATCGGCAGCTTCCACATCCAGTTTTTGACGCGCGCCCATCGACGCTTCGGTGGCTTTATCTTCTGCGTGCAGTGAAAATGAACTCACCAGCAGCGCAAGTGCCGTCATACTGACTTTCATCAGCGGCGAATAGTTAGTGTTTTGCACAGGTGACTCCTCAGACTCTGACGCGTTGGGCATGGCGCCCTGTTTGTTTACTCAGCGCGATAAGCCCAATCAGGCCGACCACCATGGCTGCAGTAATGATGTACTGGTGCAGCAGCGCAGCGGAGAAGCCGATACCAAACAGCACCGCCAGCGTCACAACGATCCAGAAAACGCGCGCGCCGCCGGTGCTGCCGCGCAACAGCAGAGTCAGCAGCGCCAGTACCACGCTGGCAATAGCCACACCGAGTGCACCGATGGTGCCGGTTACGCCGGTCAGCGGCGTGAGCCAGGCCCAGAGCGCTACGCCAAAGCCAATAACGGCTGCGATGAGCAGCAATATGCTGCCCAGCCGTGAAGATTGAGAATGCAACATAGCAGGAGATCCCCCTGTTGAAAGACGTCATGTAAACCCACAGGCCGTGCGCAACGCTGAGCACAATAGCCTGCAAAAAAAGATAGCGCCGCTGCCGGATCGGGAGCCAGCAGCTGGTTTATCTAACGCAGTGAGTATAGATGAAGGAAAATAAAGTGCTCAGGTAAACAGGAGATAAATTAGCGCTGAGGCTTAGCTTAATTAATTCAAGATACACCATGCAGGATATTTTAATTTTTTTCTTACAAGCTGCGCGCCCTTAATTGCCCTGATTTGATTCAGGAGTAAATAAAGATAACCGGCCTGAAATTATGGCATGATAGCAGTCATTGTTTTTTATTAAATGGCTAACAGCATTGCTGTCGTGCATATCATATGCTGTTGCTTATGGGGCAGCGTCAGGCACGCAATGACAGGTGCTACTTCCGAAGAAAAGGCTCTAAATTAGCGGCGTTAAATGATTGCAGGAGTATTTGGTGGCGGCTAAGGAAAAAGACAGATCGTCGATGTTTAAATAACTGGATTTCATAAAACACCTAAAATCAATGACATAAATTTAACTTCATCTGAATGTTACTTGTTATTATTTGTCATGGAATGAGTTCAAAGCAATTTTATATCTTTACGCTTTCTTTAATAAGATATCACATAATATATGCGCGGTTTCACTTATTAAATATATTTATTCTAAATATCAGGGCTGGTGATAGCTATGCCTGCAGATGAAAACATATTATTTATAAATTAATCATAATGTAAAGCATGAGCATAAAAATCTTTGTCAGAGATTTTATATGCTCATATCGTATGGCATTATTTTGGAAATTTATAGCCTGCCGGACGAGTTGTATCCGCTCTGGAGCGGTTCAGAAAAGCCCTGATTCTGCATTTATCCGCCGCTTCCGGTTTCACTTTCACAGGCACGGTACAGACGTGAAGCCTGTCGCGGCTATCTATCCTGACTTCAAACAGCATGCGATCGTTGTCGGGCACAGGCAAATAGATCACCCGTTCCTGCATTAACTTTGCCTTCAGTTCAGGGGTTAAATAGCCTGAATGCATCAGGGAATTGGCAAAAGACTCAAGTAACTCACCGCCATTAAATGCCGGTTCAGCCATAACAGACTCCTTCTTATCGCATCGGTGATTGTTTTTTCACTACGCCCTGAAGCACGTCGACAGGATAATTGTCAACGCAAAACAGAAGTGTCGCCTTCGGTGCGAAACAGAGATTTCATGCTTTGATTCAGAGAATGCGTTTGACCGCCTCGCTATATACTTCCGAGCGTTCTCTTTTCCCAACAGAAATCACGAAGACAACAACTTTCTCGTCTATAACCTGGTATACAAGGCGATAGCCTGAAGACCGGAGCTTAATCTTGTAACAGTCAGGCATACCACGGAGCTTGTTCGCTTCAATCCGGGGTGACTCAAGTACTTCAGCCAACTTCTTTTTCAACTGTTCACGTACCGTCGAGCCCAGCTTTCGCCATTCCTTTAGTGCCCGCTCGTCAAAATCCAGTAAATACGCCATCAGAGCTCATCCAGCGTCACGCGTACTGGCTTAGGATTGCGAAGACGCTCTTTCACTATCTCCACGAGTTCAGCGTCTTCATCACTAAGGAGTGTCTGTTTGAACGGCAAACGTTCATTTTCAGCGATATATTCAAGCATGAGGCGAAGCGCTTCAGAGGGAGTAATACCCATTTTTTCAAGCGCGGCGTAAGAACGCGCTTTAAGTTCATCGTCAATACGCAGGTTTATGCTACCCATGTCTTACACCTCTTGTAACTACAAATGTCATTACAATTATTGCACTACAACATGCTTAGGGCAAGTCACGATGGACGTCAGAAAAGTAGCTGTAAGAACGCCGATCACAATCCGCTTTGTGCCAGAAGCGAACATTGTCAGTTCAACTGGTGCGAAGAGAGGGCTCTTCGAATACCTAAAATAACCTTAGTAAAAACAGTAACTGTCTCTTTGATCATGAGAAATTCCCCGGAAAATCGCCAGGGAACATTACAGCTTAGCGTTAACATCGACAGGATAAATATAGCGTATAACCGTCACGTTTTTTGATTGGGTTTCCTGATGCATGATCCCGGACAAATTAAATCTGCATATCGGCGCAACAGAGATGTTTTTATAAATTCATATAATACCCATTATATGAGGTTACTTTCATGGCGCTATTCACGTTAAGATAAGTGTCAGAGAATGCAGCCGATCGGGCTCAGCGAGCCGGCCAAATCGTTCAAAATTCAGGCGTCGCTACGTCGATTCTGCAAATAATTGCGGGGTAATCCTCTGCAGAAATCGCGTAGCGCTGCCGTTAATCTGAGCAGAAAGAGTGTATATGAGTGAAATAATTCCGGTTGCAGGCCTTATCGCTGCCGCCGATGAAGAGATAACGCAGCGGCTGAAAGAGTTTGTCAGTGATAAAGATGCTTTTTCTGACAACACGTGGCGTCAGCTGCTGAGCGTGATGCGTAGCTGCAGCCGCTGGGCTACTGAGCATGGCCGCTCATTTTTACCCATGTCTCCTGCCTGCCTGCGGGATTATCTGCTCTGGCTGCAGAGCAGCGGCAGAGCCTCTTCAACTATTGCAACGCACGCCGCGCTGATCTCTATGTTACACCGTAACGCCGGTCTGATGCCGCCTAACAGCGCCCCGCAGGTGTTTCGCGCTATCAAAAAAATCAACCGCACGGCGGTGATTCAGGGGGAACGCGCGGGTCAGGCGGTACCGTTTCGCATAACAGATTTGCTGACGCTGGATAGACTCTGGTCAGCGTCAGAGCGTCTTCAGCAGGTGCGCGATCTCGCTTTTCTGCACGTTGCTTACGCCACACTGCTGCGTATCAGTGAAGTGGGCCGGTTACGCGTCAGAGATATTACGCGCGCGGCTGACGGACGCATTATCCTTGATGTGGGCTGGACCAAAACTATTGTGATGACCGGCGGCCTGATTAAAGCGCTGGGGGATCTCTCTTCAGAACGGCTTACAACGTGGCTGCAACTTTCCGGCCTGATTAATGAGCCTGATGCTTATCTTTTTGGCCCGGTTCATCGTACTAACCGCGCCGCAGTCGCGAGCGTAAAACCGCTGTCAACGCGCGCGCTGGAAGATATCTTTGTTCGCGCCTGGCAGCAGGCAGGGCCGGGCAAAGACGCCGCCCCTAATAAAAATCGCTATCGCGGCTGGAGTGGCCACAGTACCCGCGTAGGGGCCGCTATCGATATGGCGGCGAAAAAGTACAGTACTGCGCAGATCATGCAGGAAGGAACGTGGAAAAAGCCGGAAACGGTTATGCGCTATATTCGTCACATCGATGCACATGATGGCGCAATGGTTAATTTTATGGATAACCACTTTTCACGGTAAGTTTTTTAGCGCGATGACTGACTACACTGGCAGAGCCACTATCAGCACAATATAAAATGGAGAAGACGTAATGAAAAAGTTCATACTTGGTGCGCTGTTGATGCTGCCTGCCGCTGGCATAATGGCAGCAGAGTGCGACAAGGCTGAAACACAGATGGAAATGAATGCGTGTGCGGCAGATGCGTACAGTGTCGCTGATAAAGCGCTGAACAGCAGCTATCGTCAGGTGCTGAAGCGGATGAGCGGCGATCAGAAAACGCTGCTTCAGACTGCGCAGCGGCGCTGGATAGCTTATCGCGATGCCGACTGCGATTTTATGACCTCCTCCACGCGCGGCGGCTCGATTCATCCGATGCTGATATCGCAATGCCTGCAGAACAAAACGGAGCAGCGAACCAAAGAGTTGCAGTCGCTGCTTAACTGCGAAGAGGGCGATCTCAGCTGCCCGCGCTAAGAAATAGTTACTTACGGTTGAAAACCGATCCCGCCTGAAGTTCTGGTCTGTCATGCCGATAATGTAGCAACAGGCATATGACGCTATACATCTCCTGTTTGCTGCTATCGGCAGCGTTCTGACAAAAAAACGTCTGTCTGAGTTAATTCGCTCGGGCAGGTATGCAGGACCTTTCTTCCGGCGACAGGCTATCTGTCTGACTGAACGTGTCCCCACTCTGCTGTGTCAAGCCGGCCACAGCATTCACAACAGGGGACTGACATTGCAACCCACACCTGACGCCGAAGCGGCGCGCCTTGAGGCGCTGGCACAGTATCAGCTGATGAATACGCCACCTTCTGACGCGCTGGACCGCCTTACCATGCTGGCAGCGCGGCTCTTTCGCGTACCCGTGGCGTTTATTTCGCTGATTGACAGTGAGCGGCAGTTTTTTAAATCGCGTCACGGACTCTCAATCTGCGAAACCTCACGCAGCGTCGCGTTTTGTCATTTTACCCTTGAACAGGACGATGTACTCTGCGTGCCGGATACCCGCCTGGACGCCCGTTTCAGCCATAACCCGCTGGTGCTGGGGTATCCCCATATTCGCTTCTATGCCGGTATTCCACTTACTACTCCGGGTGGCCACCGCATTGGCACCGTCTGCCTGATCGATACGCAGCCGCGCGCCGCGCTGAACGCAACCGATCGCCGGCATCTGGCCGCTATCGCCTCGCTGGTTATGGACCAGCTGGAAGTGCATCGTCTGGAACTGCTGCGGCACAGCAGTCAGCAGCGGCTGGAGGCGATCTCTTCAACCTCCTCTGATGCCATCATTTGCACCGATATCCGGCAGGGGGTCATATTCTGGAACCCCGCCGCGACCCGGCTGTTTGGCTATAGTGCGCAGGAGATGCTGGGTGAATATGTCGCGAATCTGGTTTCAGAACGCTCACAGACCGCCTACCGTCAGGAGCTGGCGCGCATGATGGCCGATCGGTCAGTTATCTCACAGCCGCGCCGGGTGCAAATCTGGGCCATGCGGCGCAGCGGGCAGGCGTTTCCGGCAGAGGTCTCGTTCTCCGGCTGGCAGGAAGATCGCGAGCGCCTGGTCGGCATGATCATCCGCGATGTTACCGATCGTCATGAAAGTGAAGCGCGGCTGTGTGAACTTGCGTCACTCGATATGCTCACGCGGCTGGCCAGCCGCAGTGCATTTATGGATCAGCTGGAGCAGCTGACGCGGGCGGACGTTCCGTTCACGCTGCTGATGGTCGACCTCGATGGCTTTAAAGAGGTCAACGATATGCTGGGGCATGCGGCGGGCGATGCGCTGCTGTGCCACGTCGCCGGACAAATCCGCACGGTCTGCGCTCAGGCAATCATGGCTGCCCGGCTTGGCGGGGATGAGTTCGTGATTCTGCTGCCCGGAGATAGCCAGGCCGCGCAGCATACCGCACTACAGCTGATAGAGGCGGTGCAGAGTCCTTTTAGCTACCAGGAGACGCCGGTGGTGGTAGGTGCCAGCCTGGGTATCGCTTCCTGGCCGCAGCATGGTCGCGATGCGTCGGCGATGATGTCTGCTGCCGATCTCGCACTCTACCAGGCGAAAGCAGCCGGTAAAGGCTGCAGCGTAGAGTTCGTCCCCGCGTTTCTTGAGGCGGAGCAGCAGCGACGTCGCTTTGAGCGCGAGCTGGAGGTCGCAGTGCGGCAGCACCAGTTTGTGCTCTATTATCAGCCACAGTTTGATGCAACAAGCCATGCGCTTACCGGCTGCGAAGCGCTGCTGCGCTGGCAGCATCCGACGCGCGGCCTGCTGCTGCCTGAGGCATTTATCGGCATGCTGATGAAAAGCTCGCTCTCAATAACGCTGGGTGAATGGGTGCTGCGCAGCGCGCTGCAGCAGGTCATGCTGTGGCAAAAGCGGCATCCGGCGCTGCGCGTCAGCATTAACCTGTTTCCCCGCCAGCTGGATGATATCCGGCTGGACAAATTACTGCGGGAACTCACCGGCAGCGATGCCAGTTTTGTCGATCTGGAAGTGGATGAGTCGATGCTGACAGCGCTGGTACAGGAAGTGCCGGCGCGCCTGAACGCTATCAGACAAACCGGCGCCAGTTTTATTATCGATCACTATGGCCGCGCGCTGGGTGCCATCAGTTTGCTGCAGCATGAATTTGTCACCGGCCTGAAGCTGGATAAGTCACTGACAGCGCAGCTGACAGAGAGTGGCCGCATCCGCATGATGTTCAGCGCGCTGGCGACGCTGGGAAAAAGCCTGCAGCTCAGGGTGCTGGCTGAAGGGGTGGAAAACAGCGCGCAGCGTATGCTGGTTAACCAGGCAGAATGCGATACGATTCAGGGGCATGCGCTGGGCGAACCGCTGAGTCCGGATGCCTTTCAGCAGCTGCTGCCCGGCAGCGCGGAGGCTCTGTGCTAATCGATTCTGCTGATGATGAGAGCCTGCGCCGTCGTGCCTTACAGGCGCTGCGCGAACCGGATGAGTGTCGTGACGATGTACTGGGTAAATTTGCCCGGCTGGCCAGCCAGGTGCTGGGGATCCCGGGATGTTTTGTTTCAGTACTGGATGAGCGCGATCAATATATCCGGGCGGCGCGCAATTTTACGCTGAAGCAGACCACGCGCGAAGAGTCGCTCTGCCGCTATGTGGTTGATGATGACAGCCCGATGGTCATCCCGGACACCTGGCTTGACGCCCGCTTTGTCACGCATCGCTTTGTCACCGGCTCGCCCTGGATCCGCTTCTACGCCGGCGTGCCGCTGAAAAATCGTGAAGGTATTGTCTTTGGTACCCTCTGCGTTACCGACGTTGAGCCGCACCCCTTCGGTACGGAGCAGCTGGAGACGCTCCGGCTGCTGGCAAATCTGGTGATCTCCTTCCTGGAGGCGTGGCACGCAGCCGGCTTCACCGACCCGGTTACCGGCCTGCCAAACCGGCAGCGGCTGATCCGCGATCTGCAGCATCTTGCCACGTCTGGCGATATCACGCCCCGGCGTCTGGTGCTGATTGAGTGTGTCGATATGCCGCGCGCCTGGGAGCTGGCGCGTTCAATGGGCGTCGGCCCGGTGGAAAGCCTGCTGAAAGATGTCGCCACGCTGCTGCCGCTGCGCCTGCGCCCGTCGCTGGGCGAACTGCTTTATACGGTCGCAACCGGACGGTTCGCGCTGCTCACCCGCACCAGCAGCCGCCTGAGCGCGGAGTGGATTGCCGGGCGGATGGAAGGAATAAGCGCTGATTTAGGCGAAGGGCTTTCCGTCGCGCTGACCACCCATACCGGTCAGGCAGATTTTACCGCTGGCTGCTTTAGCGGCAGTGAAATTCTGCGCCGAGCGGTCAGCGCGCTGCATGAAGCTATCGGGCGTAACCTGCCTTCCGTAGCCTACAGCGCGTCAGCAGAGGTGCAGCACAGCCGCGACTATACCCTGATGCATGAGTTCGCCGCCGCGCTGCGCAGCGAAGGCGGGCTTTATCTGGTTTATCAGCCAAAAATATGTCTGCAAACCGGCGCGCCGATTGGTCTGGAGGCGCTGATCCGCTGGCGTCATCCGGTTCATGGCGAGCTCTCTCCGGTGGCATTTGTCCCGCTGGCGGAGCAGACCGAGCTGCTGCAGGCGATGACCACGTGGGTCATTGACCAGACAATTGCGCGAATGGCGCGACTGCGCAATCACTGTACGCAGCTGCCCGTTACGGTCAATGTCAGCCTCAACGATTTTGCGCGTGAGGAGTTTGCCGCCGTGCTGGAGGAGCAGATGCAGCGCCACCGCCTGCCGACTTCTCTGCTGGGTATTGAGTGTCTGGAAACCGAACGCATTATCGAAAGCCCGATGGCAATGGCCGGGCTGATGCGGCTGAAACAGCGCGGCTTTGGCATTTCGCTGGATGATTTTGGCACCGGCTACAGCAACATCAGCTATCTGCGGCGTATGCCGCTGGATGTCATCAAGCTCGATCGCTCTCTGATCAGCGATCTCTCTTCAGATATGGCATCGCGTATCATCGCCCGCAGCATTATCAGCATGCTGAAAGAGCTGGACTATGTGGTACTGGCAGAAGGGGTCGAGAATGCGGAAACCGTCGATACTCTGACGGAGTATGGCTGCGATCAGGCACAGGGATACTTCTATGCCAGGCCCATGGCCGATCGGGAACTGGATGCGTGGCTGCTGTGGAAACTGCGTGAACAGTGCCGCTGAGCGAGCTGCGCATAATTGGAGAGTAAGCGAAAACTCGCGTTAAGGGGTTTTAGCAATGCGGCCACAAAAAGCTATGTAACAAACAAGGATCTCAGAGAGATCCTTTTTTCGGTAAAAACATTGCCTGTTTCATTGACAGCTGTTTGTCATAGTCGGGGAAATATTTGGTATATCTGCATGACTGCTATCCGGATAAGTTGCTGTCAGATTTCCTGGATGATCTGGTGGGTTTAATACAACAACTTTCATAAGATGAATAACAGGTTCAATAGCTATATGCTGTGTATTGCTCAGGTTAACCATGTTATCGATGTGATTAGCAACCATAGGGAAGAAATCTGTATTCAGAACCAATATTTTTTCGCTGAACACCTTCGCCCGACCGGTCCTGTAGCCGTCACTGGCACGAGCCACCACCCTCCTCGGCATCTCACAGACGGCGCATATTATCACCATCGGGCGCGCTGACATGTTCACAAGACAGCCATTACTCCACTGCTTCACGCCGCCTTTCCACTAAAAGCATCGCGAAAAAATCTTTAGAGTACGCTGCTCTTTGCACCCTACCAGTCGCCATACGGATAGGTTTTTCCCTTGATAAAATCGGGTGTCTTTCCGTAATAAACATACCCGTTAGGATGCTTCGTTATCCCTTTGCATATCAGCATATCATTCCCCGTCAGGGTGAGTTGCCGGGCAGGTTGCTGGCGTACAGATGGGTTCCCGTTATCCTCCAGCCAGACCCTTACTGTACCGCCGGGAGCCAGACCAACAGCCATTCTACTCCGGTAGTAAGGTTTACCCGGATGGTAGGGATCAGGAAATGCTGTAGTCATCTGCTGCCACGTCTCCTGTCCAAACCAGATCTCCGTTTCGTACGCCTTTTTATCGATAACCGAGTCCCAGCACACCGTCATTCGTACCGGCACTGCTTTTCCCCGATTAAAATACCCGCCATATCCCCCCATCACATCATGCCAGCGCCCGATGCTCAGATCACTGGAGTCCATAGGATCTAACCGGCGGAAGATACTCTCACGGGTATCACCGTCCTCCAGGTACACCATGGTCACCAGTGCCGGCAGGTTTTTCGGGTATATAAAACTGAAATTCCAGTTATCGTAAGGCAGTTTTTTCCCATACTGCTCTACGCCTGCCCGGCGGTCATGGCAGCCGGCAGTCAGCATCACGACCAGTGTGGCCACCATCAGCGGTAATTGTCTCATCCCTGCCTCCCTGGAAAAGCCCGTCCCCCGCCGCATTTTCACTAAAAGCATCGCGAAAAAGTCTTCAGAGTACGCTGCTCTTTGCACCCTACCAGTCGCCATACGGGTAGGTTTTTCCCTTTATAAAATCGGGAGTCTTTCCATAATAAACATATCCGTTAGGATGCTTCGTTACCCCTTTACATATCAGCATATTATTCCCCGTCAGAGTGAGCTGTCTGGCAGGATGCTGGAGCACAACAGGATCCCCGTTATTTTCCAACCAGACCCGTACTGTTCCCCCCGGTGCCAGTCCGATAATCATATTATCCCGGTAATACGTCTTTCCCGGCTGATAGGTATCAGGATAAGCATTCAGCATCTGCTGCCATGTCTCCCGGCTGAACCAGATCTCCGTCTCATACGCCTTTTTATCGATAACCGAGTCCCAGCACACTGTCATCCTCACAGGCAGCGCCTTGCCGATATTGAAATTGGCTGAAAAGCTACCTACGCGCTGGCTCCATTTCCCCACACTGCTCTGGCTGGGTTCTGTCTGATCAAGTCGCCGGAAAATACTCTCCCGGATATCTCCGTCCTCCAGATAAACCATTGTCACCAGCGCAGGCAGGTTTTTCGGGTGAAAAAAGTTAAACTGCCAGTGGTCGTAAGGCAGCTTTTTACCATAGTGCTCCACACCGTCTCCCAGCAGCGTCTTCACGCCTGCCCGGCGGTCATGGCAGCCGACAGTCAGCATCGCGACCAGCACGGCCACCATCAGCGGTAATCGTCTCATCCCGGCCTCCTCAGAACAGTCCGTCCAGCGCGTCTGCGTTCACACGCGCCCGATCTTCCCACTGCTGCTGGTCGTCCATCCGCCACACCGTCCGCATCCAGCCTTTGCCCGGAGCCATCGCCCACACGAACGAGCGCTGATCGGTCGGTGCATAGTGGTTTCGCAGAAAAACCTCTCCCGAGGACGGACTCACCCACAGGCTCAGATCCGAGTCGATGTTCCAGTTCGCCGAACAGTGCAGATAGCGCCCGATGGTCCGCATTTCATCCGCCGTAAAGCCCGCCGGCTCCGCGCCGCGCCGGACCGCCCGCCCCTGCGCGATTGCTTTATCACACAACGGGACCAGCTCTGCGGGAAGGACAGTGTCAGGGTTTTGCGGGTCAATATCCCTGAATAGCACCCCGGCGTCCTGTGCCGCATCAAGCATCACCCGCATGCACACCTTTTCCCAGTCGTTCGGCACCGCCCTGCGTGTCATAAACACCGCCGCGCCCGCATTCTTCTCAAAAATAAACGCCCGCGCCTTGTTCTGATTGACCAGCGGCCACGAAATCATTTTCGTCTCCACCTCGCCGTGCGGTATCAGATACTTCAGCGCTGGCAGCGAAGTCAGCTTCAGGCGCATCTTCTCCGCCTGACGGTACACTGCAGTCTGCGTCTCATCCGCGCTCTCCGGTATCACCTCAAAGTCCGGCATCGTCAGCAGGGAGATTTCATCTTCTCCCGCGTTGTAGCCCCCACCGATATCCGAGTGCGCCCCCGGCAGCGCCAGCTCCGGCCACATCCCCGCGATGCTGTTCAGGCTGAAGTTGTACCGGCACTCGTGCATCGCGCTTATCTGAAACACCTTCTGCGCCACTGAGGGGCGCAGTTCGAGATTCACCCCGGGGTTGCTGCGCCCGTTAACACCATAGAAGTTCAGCAGGCTGCCGATGGCGGCTACCGTGTCAAACAGCCCCAGAAAGCGCACCTCACCTGCCGGTTTTCCATGGTGCCCGGTCAACGCCAGCCCCTTGTCTATCGCGGCCGCTATCGCCGCGTCCTGGTGCATCACCCGGTTGGCAAAGTGCCGCGCCGCTGCTGCCCCGCGGCTGAACCCAAACACGTCAAACTGCACCTTCACGATCGCCACTTTGTCACGGTTAAGTTTGATAAAGCGGGTCAGCTCTGCACTGATCTTATCCAGTGCTTCATCGGTCTTTGTCACCACTCCCCCGAACTGCCGGATAAGGCTGCTGCCCAGCACCTTACCCGGCATCGAATCACTTTCCCCGTCCGCGGTCCCGATGCCGCTGACGTAAGCTTTCACCTGCGCCTCTGTGTCACTGTCGCTAAGTTCGTCACTGAGCTGATAAAGGTCAAACAGCCGCGAAATATTAGTGATTCCCCCCTGCCAGCTGGCATTGCCCAGCTTCGCTCTGACATGCTTTTCATACTTTGCGCACGCTTTGGCCCGCTCCTCGCCGATCAGCCCGGCACAGTGGGCATACGCCAGTCGCAAATCGTTAGCGTTAGCCCGGTTATTGCCCGTTCCATCAAAGAATATTCCCACCGTCAGCGTGATTCCTCTGACCGGCACACGCCGGCATCGGATGACTTTTTCACTGCACAGAACATCGGTATAGTGCGTATTGTCCCCTGCAATTTCATACCGGTGATAGCCAGTGTTGGCCGACACGTTCTTTCCATCTGCAGCCATGTAATATCCTTATAGTTTAGTTGGTTAACAAACTGCCATCATACACCATGATGCTCTATATCTGTGGCATAGAAATTTACGTCTGGAAACACCACAGAACGACAGTATCTGAGCGGGATTTAAGAAAACAGCGGGCGCTGGCGCATCCTGACTCGACTTAATCGTCACGAAGTCGCCATGCTGTTGCCATGAGGCATCGGAGGAACAGAGTGAAGCTGTGAATAAGGAGGATATTGCACGTCTCTCACCGCTATGCTGTGGGCATATCGATATGATGGGTCTTTAGAGTTCCATGCTGGCAGAGTGGGTGACCAGTAGCCGGTGGCTGCACCCATAAAAGAGGCGTCAGAGGAATAAAATATGGCTTAACGTGGATTTTCGCATCGCTAAGCTTTAGACCTCATCCGCCTCCGGTAACATATTGTGTTTCAGCAGAAGTGAATTACAGTCGCAACTACATGCTGATGCAAGAGTTCCCCACCGCACGGCGCGACGCCTCTTAGGTCTTAACTGAACACCATCCCGCCATCAATCAGCAGCGACTGTCCGGTCATATAATCTGAGTCGGGGCCAGCCAGAAACGCTACGCAGGCGGCAACGTCTTCCGGTTCTGACAGGCGCCCCAGCGTGATGCGTTTTGCAAATTCCTGTGTGCCATACCCCTCCGGCTGGCCTGCCGCTGCGGAAATTTGCCGATCGATAGCTTCCCACATCGGCGTTTTCACAATTCCCGGACAGAATGCGTTTACCGTAATGCCCGCCGGTGCGAGGTCGCGCGCGGCGGTTTGAGTCAGCCCGCGCACGGCAAATTTGCTGGAGCTGTAGACCGCCAGCTCCGGATTACCGGTGTGTCCCGCCTGCGAGCAGGCGTTGATAATTTTGCCGCCGTGCCCTTCTGCCGCAAAGGCCTGAACCGCCGCCTGAATGCCCCAGATCACCCCTTTCACATTGATGTTATAAACTTTATCCACCACCTCTTCGGTGATCTCCGCAATTGGCGTGGAGGGAGCGACCCCCGCGTTATTCACAATGACATCAAATCCGCCAAGCGCCTGACGTGCCTCCTCTGTTGCGCGAAAGACCTGGTCGCGCTTTGCCACGTCAGCCTGCAGCGCGATAGCCCTGCCGCCAGCGCTGACGATCTGGTCAGCCACCTGCTGCGCGGTTTGCGCATTGTAATCGCTGACCGCTACGGCAAACCCGTCCTGTGCCAGCCGCCGCGCAATCGCCGCGCCAATGCCCTGACCGGCCCCGGTCACAAATGCCACTCTGGTTTTCATCGTGTTCTCCTTTTTGAGATTATTAAAGCAGCTGGCTGAGGTGCAGCTGACCCATCAGCAGCGGGTTATCGCTGTAGTCGACCGGAATGGCGACCACGGCCGGACCGTTCACGTCCATTGCCCGGCGCAGCACTGGCTCCAGCTCTGCTGCGCTGTTAACGGAGAAGCCGGCAGCGCCAAACGCTTCAGCGTAGGCTTTGAAATCTACCGGGCCAAAGTTCACCCCGGAAACGCGCTGATATTTTTTCTCCTCCTGAATGGCCACCATGTTGTAAGCGTTATCCACCCAGATGATGTGCAGGATATTGGCGTTGAGCCGCACCGCCGTCTCAAGC
Organism: Pantoea sp. RIT413; assembly: GCF_003057675.2. NCBI lineage: Bacteria > Pseudomonadati > Pseudomonadota > Gammaproteobacteria > Enterobacterales > Erwiniaceae > Pantoea > Pantoea sp. RIT413. The sequence continues at coordinate 11,527 of NZ_QBJB02000015.1, read as the reverse complement.
TCCATGCTGGATTGCAGGAAGCCGCCATCGCCTGAGACCGACACCACTTTACGGGCAGGATCAACCAGCCAGGCCCCAATCGCCCACGGCAGCGCAACGCCCATAGCCTGCTGGCCGTTAGAAATCATGATTTGCCGTGCGCGGAAACTGTAGAGATAGCGGGCGATCCAGATATGAAAGCTGCCCATATCCACCGTCAGACTGACATCGCTGTTAATGATGTCCTGCATTGCACGCACGATACGCAGCGGATGCAGCGCAAACTGATCGAGGCTTGCGCCCTGCAGCGCCAGCAGCTGCCGCTGGTGCTGCCGGTCATCAAGAATGGCTGCTGCAGCGGCGCTGAGCTGCAGCGGCGAGTCAATACGTGCCGCGATGTTGCGTACGGTTTGTGCAATGTCTCCCACCAGCTCCGCATCGGGCAGATAGCGATTATCGGTCTCGGCGGGCAGCACATCGATATGCACCAGGAGTGCGTTGCCGCAGTTCCACATCGCCGGTTCATACTCTACCGGGCTGTAGCCGATGGTAATGATCAGGTCAGCCTGCTGCAGCAGACGATCGCCCGCCTGGTTATTAAACAGGCCGATTCGCCCGGCAAAGCGCGAGAAATGTTCCTGCCGTACCGCGCCCGCCGCCTGATAGGTACTGGTCACCGGAATATGGCTTCTGCTCAGCAGCTCATGGATGGCCGCGCTGTTCTCCGGCTGACTCGCCATCAGTCCCAGCAGGATCACCGGATTTTTTGCGCGGGCAATTTCGCGGCTTACCGCATCCACCAGCGAGTCTGGCGCGGCGCCCAGCGTAACGCGTGCCTTATGCTGCAGCAGGCTGCCGGTCACCGGCTGATCGACGATATCCTGCGGCAGGCTAAGGAACGCCCCGCCGCCGCGCCCGTTTTCCGCGTGACGAAACGCGTTAGACACGCATTCTGCCAGGGCAGACGCGTCGGTGACTTCGACGGCAAATCGGGTGACCGGGCGAAATATCGATACCGTATCCATGCTCTGGTGAACCTGTTTTGCGCTATCCGACCGTTTTACCGCGCCGCCAATCGCCACCACCGGATCGCCCTCGCTGGTGGCGGTTGCCATACCGGTTACCAGGTTGGAACAGCCAGGCCCGGAGGTGACCAGCGCGACGCCTGCGTTACCGGTGAGCCGCCCGACCGCTGCCGCCATAAAAGCGGCATTTGCCTCATGACGCACCGGGATCAGTTCAATGCGCGAATCCACCAGCGAATCGAAGACTTTGTCGATTTTCGCACCGGGAATGCCAAACACGTGTTTTACGCCCTGGGTTTCCAGCTGCGCGACGACCAGATCTGCCCCGCTGCGCCAGCTCGTTTGGGTTTTATCTTCTTTCATCATTACCTCGGTTATTAACTCTCAACGGAGCGGATAGCTTCATCCAGGTTGTCAGGGTTCAGGTTGGCCTGCAGAAAGTCGCGATCCTGCGGTAAGTCGATCACCAGTTTGCTGATTGCGCCAAAGGTCAGCGTGCCCTGCGCCAGCACATAGTCGAGAATGTGGCCACCGCCCTGCCGGTCATCGGTAATAAAATGCTCGTGATAGCCCGCGACATTGATGCCCTGCATATATTGCGGCGTGCGAAAACCGATCAGTTCGCCGGTGCGCTGACGAAAATCAAACGTGGGCTGATTGCCCAGTACGTCAGGCATTGAACGATAGGGGCGGCACTGGCAGGGCACGGTGCGCGTCTGCACCGAGACAAAGTCGCCGCTGATACGCAGCGCGCAAAAATGATTATCCGAGGTAATCACGCTGTCGATGACGCGGTGTACCTCTTCACGACTGCTTTTTTCGCTGAAATGGTGCTGATGTTCCGGAGTGAAAAAGGTCATGACCGCAAACGGGGATTGCTGATCCGGATGGGCCGGGCGGGCGCTGCCGTCAGCACGTAGCTGCCAGACCTGGCGATCAAAGGCGACCAGTTCACCATCAAGCTGATTAAAGGTGCCGAGACCAAAGTCGCCCTTCTCCAGCAGTCGGGCAACGGTCGTCGTGCCGTCATAGACGCCGTGCAGCAGTGCGCTCATCAGCGAGGTCTGATAGATAACCTTTTCTGCTGATTGACTGGCCAGCTGATCAGCGGTTTTCCTGAGCTGTTCTTCACATGAACAACCAGATACAAAATCATACATTTACTGCCTCGCAAACTGATAGTTAAGCCGTGTTAATATCAGAATGAGCCAGCCTGCTCACAGAATCCAATAGCGAAAGCTGCCAGCTTTGAGACGTTTTTGATATGGAACTGCGCCATCTGCGTTATTTTGTTGCCGTTGCCGAAACGCTGCACTTTACCCGTGCAGCTGAGATGCTCGGTATTTCTCAGCCACCGTTAAGTCAGCAGATCCAGCGTCTGGAGCATGAGATAGGGACGCCGCTGCTGAAGCGCCTGACGCGCGGCGTTGAGCTGACGGAAGCGGGGCGCGCATTTTTGCCCGATGCGCTGCAGATTGTGCAGCTGGCAGACCACGCGCTGGAGAAAGCGCGCGGCGTGGCGCGGGGAATGAGCGGTCAGATGTCGCTGGGTTTTGCCAGCTCCGTTGCGTTTGGCACGCCGGTGTTTGAACTTATCGGGCGCTTCAGAGCGCGCTATCCGGCGATGGAGCTTATCACCCGCGAAGAGAATATGGCGCTGCTGATGCAGGATCTGCGTGACGGCCTGCTGGATGCCGCGTTTATCCGCCTGCCGTGCGAAAGCAGCAAAGCCTTCAATCTGCGGGTTATCTCGACTGAACGTATGATGATTGCGCTGCCGGCCGGGCATGCGCTGAGCCAGCAGGCAAGCCTGGCGCTGACGCAGCTGGCGGAAGAGACGCTGATTATGTTTCCGCGCGAGGTGGCGCCCAGCCTCTATGAGCTGATTGTCAGTACCTGCCTGCGCGCCGGCTTTTGCGCCAGTCGCTTTCAGCAGGCGCCGCAGATCGCCTCTTCGCTGGGTATGGTCGCGGCCGGCAGCGGCATTGCGCTGGTGCCTGCCTCGCTCTGCTGTATCAGCAATCCGCAGCTGCGGTTTTGCGAGATCGAAAACAATACGCTGTTTACGGATATCGCGTTTGCCTGGCGGCGTAATCACCCCAGCAGAAGCGTGCTGCATCTGCTGAGCCTGGTCAGCGAAGGGTGACGGATCAGACCTGACCGCTGTTTACCCGGCGTCCGATATCCTTCAGCTGAGAATATTTTTCCAGCAGCTGAGGAGCGTCATCAAGGCTCATGGCAAACATCCACATATAGGTCATGACAGAGTAGACGTGACCCGCCTCCACGCCGCCTCTCAGGCTCATCACCAGGATGGTACTGCCAAACAGCAGTGCGGCTACGCTGCCGATGGCCAGATAGCCGAACGCTTCGCGATCGGAGAGGCAGATCCGCAGCCGGGCCAGGACGCGATAGTGCCGTACCAGCGGTGAGGCGGACGCGTGACTCACCATATCGACCTCTTTTTCCAGCCGGTTATTCAGGCGCAGAAACAGCTGCTCATTCTTACGTGTGAATCCTTTCAGGAACAGCGCAAAAAACAGCAGAATGCCGAGGCACGCCACGCCTGACCAGAACTCAATCAGCAGCAGCATACCCGCCGCGCCGGCGATGGAGGCTACTGAGGTGATCAGCACCGGCAGATGCTTTTCAAAAAAGTCGACAAACTCACGTGACAGCGTCACGCGCGCGGCCACCATTGAAGCGCGGTTATTTTCACGTCGCTGAGCGAGGATCACCGGGACGGCCATTTCTGCATAAATGCGGGCAAAGGTGCGGGTATCAACGCTGCGTCGTGCGGCACCAATCAGCCACATAACCAGTACCATCACGGCATAGAGCACCGCATGCAGCGCGTTACCCGCCAGAATGGCGTTGACGGCAAAACCCGCCAGTAACGGATAAAGCAGGTAGAGTGCGTTTTCGGCAACCACCAGCCCGAGCGTAATAATCAGTTTTTTATTGTGGCGCATTCCCAGCATTTTAAGCATGGCCGCCGCGCCTGTCGGAGCCAGCTGAGGATGTTTTGCACTGAGGGTTTTCATAGATTCATCTGAGGTTATTAAATATTTGAGCGGCTGCTCAAATTGAGAGTGAGTCTATTTGAGCAACTGCTCAAAGTCAATCTGCGGTCAGGCTGAAACCGGAAGAATCGGGCGCAGCCAGTCGTGCGCCCGGGGGAAGACAGATTAACGTTCGGCCGAAAGCTTTTGCAGCACTTTCAGTTCGTCAACGGCGGCCTGCATCGCATCCATACCGGCCGTCATCGTGCGCAGGCTCTGCAGCTGTTGTGAAATGTCAGCCCGTTCACTGCGCGTCTGCTGGCTCATGGCTGCGATAGCATCCGCCGCGTGCAGGCTGCGATCGGCCATGTCACTGGCGGTCTGCACCGTATGACTGGCCACGCTGCGGATGCGGGAAATGGTGCCGACGGCGTCGCTGATATTGCTGGCGGTCGCTTCCGCCTGCTCTTTTGACGAATGCGCCAGCCGCCGGACCTCGCCGGCGACCACGGCAAAGCCGCGCCCTGCTTCGCCTGCGCGTGCGGCCTCGACGGCGGCGTTCAGCGCCAGGATATTGGTCTGAAACGCGATGTTGCTGATGCCGTGTGTGATGACATTAATGCCATCAGAGATCCGCTCCAGATCGTCCAGCCCCTCACCCAGCTGACTTTGTGCCTGCTGACTTTCGCTGGCAATAGCGCTGATTGCGCGAATGCTGTTCTCTGCCATGCTCAGCGTTTCACTCTGGCTGTGCGTCGCCGCTTCCAGCGCGGGCAGCGCCTGTACAATGGGCGCCAGCTCCTGCTGATAGCTGACCACGCGCCCCAGCACCCGGGTCTGAATGCCGTTCAGCGCCTCCCAGCGGCGCAGCGCGCGCTGTGCGTAGTGCGCGGCATATCCGGCATACTCTACCGGAAACTGCGCCATCGCCTTCACGTCGCGGTTGAAAAATACCAGCGCCGAGAGCGTCTGATTAATCGGCACGCCGAGAATTTCACCAAAGCTGGAAAACCCGGCCGCCGGGATGCCTTTAAAGAAATGTGCGCTCTGCAGGGCGTTCAGATTTCCCTGCCGCCGCAGAATGCAGTCATTCATCATCACAGCGGCGGGCCTGCCGTGGCGTGAGACAAACTTTTCCCAGTCCTGCAGCGTCGTCGCTTTGAAGTCGCGCTCCTGCATCAGCCAGAGGCGGTCGCCAAATTCCAGATCGCAGAAGAAATACACCCGCCCGGCCTCGATTTTCGCAACCGAGCGTATGAAATATTCATCGCCGGCTTTAACAGCAAACGTCAGCCCCTGCAGACGCTGACTCAGCTGCTGTTCACTGCAGCCAAGCTGCTCTGCCAGTGCGGCAGTGAACGGCTGCTGCTGTCCCTGAGAGGTAAAGACAGAGGTCACGGTACGCGTCAGCGGATCGGCCTCGGCGATCAGCCAGCTTTTATCCAGCGGCGTAAAATTCTGGCTTTTGAACGGCGCAAATGATTTACCGGCCGCCATGCGGCAGAACACCACCACCGCTTTCCCCTGCAGCACCCGTCCACCTGCACCTATCCACGTACCATCAAACGTCACGCGCCCGCCTGCAGAACCGCCGATGGCCAGGCAGGGAAAGCGGCCGCTGTTATACCAGGCCTGCATAAAAAAGCCTTCTGAGGCAGATAAGCCGTCGCAGTAGATCATCGCAAAGGTGCGATCGGCAGAGAGCGGCATACGCAGCTGAAGGGCGGTCAGGTCGCGCTGGATGGCGCTGATACGGTCGGTAACGCTGTGCGTATCCTCCAGATGCAAATCGATGATATGCGTTTCATGTTCAGCGACCAGTGAATCAGGCAGCCAGAGCCAGCTGCCCTCCTGCCCGTTACCGTCACAGTAAGTGCTGTGTTTACCGCTGGCGCTCAGCGCGCCGTTGGATGACAGCGTAATGACCGTTAAGGCGGCGGAATTGAAACGTTGCCATGCCTGGCTGACGCGATAAAAGTCCGCTTCCGGTGGCACGAAGGTCAGTAAAATACCGGCCGCGCGCGAGGAAAGACCTATATCACCCGGCGACGCAGGCAGGTTCTGGCAATCAAAGAGACCATCTGAAGGCTGAGATCGTGCGTTAAAACGGGCGCGGCTAAACATCGTCTTCATTAAAGACATATTCTTATATTTCCTGCTGTAAGCTGTTGCGCACTGAAACTGCGCATCCTGGTGTGGTTAAAAGAGGGCTAAAAGCAGGGTCCGTTCGCAATCAGAACTCATCATTGAGTGACCGCTCCTGCACGCTGATCTGTGCAGAAGCGGACCAGGGTTATCGACCTGTCGGGCACAATCTTCAGCAATTGCTGTTATAGACCACACCAATGGTTAAACGCTGCAATCGCCGGCATATCTGCTACCATGCGCCCTGTATTGTGGCCGGAATGCAAAAAGCGCAGATGAAGAAAAATACCGACGAGTTAAAGCACCGTATTCTTGATACCGCTGTGGCGCTGTTTATTGAAAAAGGCATTGCCGGCGTCACGACCCGTGACGTCACCGAGCAACTTGGCCTGTCGCGCAGCCATATCTATCACTACTTCAGTAACTGGCAGGCGCTCTCGCTGGCGGCGCTTGAGCGCTTTATGGCGCAGGAGATCGCACAGTTCACGCGCGAAGCTGAGGAACTGGCACCGGAACAGCAGCTTCTCCGGCTGGCAGAGATCTACCTGCCCGATAGTGTGGATGCAACGTGGAAGCTCTACGATTCACTCTGGCAGATGGCGGCGAACAATGAGGTCTGGGCCGCACTCGCTGAAAAGAATATCGCCAGCTGGAGCGCACTGATTGGCGGCATGATCCAGCAGGGAGTGGAGCAGCAGCGCTTTCACACCGCTGATGCAGCCCGGGTGACCCGCCAGCTCAGCGCTATGCTCAATGGTTACGCTGAGGTGCTGAGCATCACTCCCTCAGCAGAGAAGCATCGGCAGGCGATGATGGATATCACCGCGTTTATCCGGCTGGCGCTGCGGCCGGCCTCAGGGGGCCAGCGCTAACGCCAGCGCCGCTTCGCAGTGGATCTGCGTGGTATCAAAGACGGGAACCGACACATTACGCGGATTAAGCAGCATCCCGACCTCGGTACAGCCGAGGATCATGCAATCCGCGCCCTGCGCTACCAGCCGTTCAGCCACCTGCTCAAACGCCTCGCGGCTGGCTGTCGTGGTGATATCTTTGCACAACTCATCATAAATAATGTGGTGCACTCTGGCGCGATCGTCGTTGTCCGGGATAAGCGGCTGCAGCCCGGCCGTTTCCAGCCGCTGACGATAGAACTGCTGTTCCATGGTAAAGGCGGTGGCGATCAGGCCCGGCGCGCGCAGTCCCGACGCTACGATGCGCTCAGCGGTAGCATCGGCGATATGCAGCAGCGGAACAGCGACATCTTTCATCATGATGTCAGCCAGTTTGTGCATAGTGTTAGTGGCCAGCACGATAAAATCTGCGCCGCCGCGTGCCAGCGCGTGCGCCTCTGCGTTGAGGATCTCCCCGGCCGCCGCCCACTGCCCGCTCGCCTGCAGCTGCTCAATGCGCGCAAAGTCGAGCGATCGAATCAGCAGCTCCGGCGAGTGCAGGCCACCCAGCTGCTGGCGCGTCAGCTCGCATAGCTGACGATAGTAGGTTTGCGTTGAGGCGGCAGACATTCCGCCCAGAATACCAATGGTTTTCATCGTTTGTGATTTTCCTTCTCTGCGCTGCCAGACAGCTATGCACGCTGCGTATATATCGACTATGGTGTTTTATCGCACACTCAAAGCGACGATGTCATTCGCAGGCTCACTTTTTCCAGGATCATCAGCGCTATTCGCCTCTGTGCTGCAGCAAGCCTCCTGATGCCGGCTGAGGTGCGCCTGACGATCGGTGTATAACAACAGAGAACACAATGTCCAAAACACAATGGTTACTGCGCCAGCTGACTAAACAGCTCTGGTTTCGCAGCTCGCTGTTTGCCGTACTGGCGGTGATCACCGCGCTGGTGGCTATTGCGGTGAAACCGTTTATTCCTGCCTCCGTATCGGGCCTGATTGGCAGTGAAGCCGTAGATGAGATTCTGGCTATCCTCGCCTCCAGTATGCTGGCGGTGACGACGTTTTCGCTGAATATCATGGTGACAGCCTATAACTCCGCGAGCAGCAGCGTGACGCCGCGTGCTACCAGTCTGCTGATGGAAGATCGCACCACGCAGAATGTGCTGGCGACGTTCATCGGCTCCTTTCTCTACAGCCTGGTGGGGATCATTGCGCTGGGTATGGGCGCATACGGCACACAGGGGCGGGTGGTGCTGTTCTTTGTGACGCTGCTGGTGATCGCCATGATTGTGATCACCCTGCTGCGCTGGATCCAGCATCTCGCTAATTTTGGCAGCCTGGGCGAAACCTCTCAGCGTGTCGAGCAGGCGACCCGCGCGGCGCTGACTGAACGATTGCAGAACCCCTGTATGGGCGGCTCGGCCTGGCAGGGTGATCTGCCCGCCGCGGCACGACCCCATCCGCTTCTGCCGGAGAGTATTGGTTACCTGCAGCATATCGATTTGCAACGGCTTAACGACCGGGCTGACGCGCAGCAGGTGCATCTCTATCTGGCTGCTCAGCCCGGCAGCTTTGTTCATCCGGGATCGCCTCTGCTATGGTGCACCCAGCCGATGTCTGAAGAAGATCAGCACCATCTGAAGAGTGCATTTACCATCGGTGAGCAGCGCTCTTATGAGCAGGACCCGCGCTTTGGCCTCTGCGTGCTCGCAGAAATCGCCTCACGCGCGCTTTCCCCCGCAGTTAACGATCCCGGCACCGCCATAGATATCGTTGGCCGGGCTGTCAGACTATTCGGCCACCCTGTTCCTCCGGCTTCTGATGAAGTAGCCTGGCCGCGCATATTTATCCGGCCCGCCCAAATCAGCGATATGTTTGATGATGTGTTCACCGCCATCGGACGCGATGGCGCAGGCCTGGCTGAGGTACAAATTCGTCTGCAGAAATCGCTTCAGGCGCTGGCGCTGATTGCGCCGCATCGTTACGCCGCTGATGCACAGCGCCATGCCAGGCTAGCACTGTCACGTGCAAACATGGCTATGAACTGCGCAGCTGATAAAACCGCCGTGGAGCGTGCAGCCATCTGGGCGCTTCCGGAAAAAATCTCCTGTGATTAGCCTGGTTTTTAAGCACCTGCTGGCGTTTCGCTTTTACTCTTTCATACTGATTGTTACATTTGGTCTTCATTCACGTTATGCAGGATACTTATGCCAACATCAGAAACGGACATCCAAAAAAAGCGAAGTCAGATTAACCCACCGGTCTTTTTCACTTCAGCCGCCCTGATTTTTATCCTGGTCGCCTTTGCCGCGCTCTTTCCTGAACAGGCGGATACCCAGCTCACCGCCCTGCAGACGTCGCTGTTTGCCAATGCCAGCTGGTTTTATATTCTCGCCGTTGCGCTGATACTGCTGACCGTGATCTACCTGGGGGTGTCGCGCTATGGCGATATCAAACTCGGGCCCGATCACGCTGAGCCCGATTTCAGTTATCACTCCTGGTTTGCCATGCTTTTTTCTGCCGGCATGGGGATAGGCCTGATGTTTTTCGGCGTAGCTGAGCCGGTGATGCACTACATGGCACCGCCGTCAGGCGAGCCGGAAACCGTCAATGCGGCGCGGGAAGCGTTGCGTATCACGTTCTTCCACTGGGGCCTGCACGCCTGGTCGATATATGCGATTGTGGCGCTCATCCTGGCCTTCTTTAGCTATCGTCATGGATTACCGCTGACACTGCGCTCAGCGCTCTATCCGATTATCGGTAACCGCATCTATGGCTGGATGGGTCACGCCGTGGATATTTTTGCGGTGATTGGTACGGTGCTGGGTGTGGCTACCTCGCTGGGCTACGGCGTACTGCAGGTTAACGCCGGTCTCAATCATCTGTTTGGTTTACCGGTCAGCGCCACCATGCAGGTGATTCTGATTGTGGTGATTACCGCCCTGGCGACACTGTCCGTTGTCTCCGGACTGGACAAAGGTATCCGTATTTTATCGGAAATCAACCTCGGTCTGGCGGTGCTGCTGCTGATCCTGGTCGGCACGCTGGGGCCGACGGTCCTGCTGCTGAAGTCGTTTGTGGAGAATACCGGCGGCTATCTTTCCGAGCTGGTGACAAAAACCTTCAACCTCTATGCCTATGAGCCTAAATCGAGTAAGTGGCTGGGCGGCTGGACGCTGTTCTACTGGGGCTGGTGGCTGGCGTGGTCACCCTTTGTCGGCATGTTTATCGCCCGCGTATCGCGCGGTCGTACCATCCGTGAATTCGTCACCGGCGTGCTGTTCGTGCCGGCGGGCTTTACGCTGCTCTGGATGACCTTCTTTGGTAACAGCGCAATCTGGATGATCATGCAGCAGGGTGCCACCGATCTGGCGCAGACGGTGATGAGCGATCAAACGCTCGCGCTGTTTAATTTTCTGGAGCATTTTCCTTTCAGCTTTGCTCTCTCCTGCATTGCCGTCGCCATGGTAGTGGTCTTCTTTGTCACGTCCGCGGATTCCGGGGCGATGGTGGTGGATACGCTCGCGTCAGGGGGCACCGATCAAACGCCAGTCTGGCAGCGTATTTTCTGGTCCGCGCTGATGGGCGTCGTAGCCATCACCTTACTGTTAGCTGGCGGCATGAAAGCGCTGCAGGTTGTGACTATCGCCAGCGCCCTGCCGTTTGCCATTATCCTGCTGATGTCGATGTATGGGTTGCTTAAAGCGCTTCGTATCGATGCCTGGAAGCGGGACAGCAAGCAGATTGCGACCATCGCGCCCACGGCTGCACGCAATCCGATTCCGTGGCAGCGTCGTTTACGTAATATCGCCTATTTCCCGAAGCGCTCGCAGGTGAAACGCTTTATGACGGAAGTGATCTATCCGGCGATGGAGATGGTCGAGCAGGAGCTGGCAAAGCAAAATACCCCGTCGCATACCCGTGCCGATGAAGACGATCGCGTGCGGTTTGAGGTGGATCTGGGACAGGAGCTTAACTTCGTTTACGAAGTCCGCGCGCGTCCCTATCTGCAGCCTGCCTTTGCGCTGGCGGGTATGTCAGCCAGCGATAAGGCAGAAGAGCAGAAATATTACCGTGCGGTGGTCTACCTCAAAGAGGGTGGCCAGGATTATGACGTGATGGGCTGGAATCAGGAGCAGATCATCAACGATATCCTCGACCAGTATGAGAAGCACCTGCACTTCCTGCACATTGTGCGTTAGTGACGGCATGACAAAAGAGGAGCCTGGCTCCTCTTTTTTGTTGTTCGGCCACTTTTTTTTGCTGCTATGATGGGCCTCTGCCTTTTTCAGGATGAAACCATGAGCAGCACCCTGACCACCCTTCTCCGCTATAAATTATCAATTTGCGCGTAAGACCTCGCCCAATCGGGCGGGGATATAAGCGCGGTAACTGCGTAACATCCCCTGGCCTTCTTACATAATGCGCCGTAATATGTAAAGCATGAAACGCGCATATAAATACAGATTCT
>NZ_QBJB02000014.1:0-93066 GCF_003057675.2 Pantoea sp. RIT413 | reverse complement strand
CCCCTGCGAGGTGATGTAGGGGGCGCATTTATGCGCCCCTGGTTTGCAGCGGCAGATCAGAAGCGGAGTGAGGCACCTACGTATGGGCCATCTACCAGCACGTTATCTTTGCGGCTGCCTTTATTGTTCAGCTCGATATACTGGTAGCCCACGCGCAGGTTCAGCAGTGAAACTGGCGTAAAGCTCAGGCCGCCTGACGCTTCCTGATAGCTGTCCAGACGATCGGAAAACGCCTCTGGCGCATAGTAATATTCACCATACAGGCCCCACATGCTGTTGAAGCTGTACTGTGCACCTGCACCCACGGCGATGGTGAAGCCATCACGGCCATCTTCCGGGTGCGTAAACAGCGCTTTTGCCGTCGGCGCGACGCGCAGATCGCCAACATCGATGTTATAGCCCAGACCTGCACCGTAGGTGCTGCCGTCATGGTCGCTGCGCAGCCAGTTACCTTTCAGAAACAGACCCGGAGAGGTAGTACCGAGGCCAAGGTTCAGGTTGGTGCTGTGCTCACCCACGTCAACACTGCCCTCAATCGCCTGTACGCTACCGCTCAGCAGTGCAAGGCCCAAAACGCTTCCGGTAACAAGTTGCTTGATCATGCTAATCCACTCCATGAAGTAAAAAATAAGTCGGCGCAAAGAGTAGTTAGCATAGTCGTCAGACACAACTTTTATTGGAAACCTTTACGTAAAATTAAATTACAATGGGAACGATTTATCGATAAACGTGTCATGCCTGCCACAACAGATGGCTCAGAAGCGGCGCCAGCAGAACCGTGACGACGCCCGAAAGCATCATCACCAGGCTGGATACCACCCCCTCCTGCTGACCAATCTGATAGGCGCGCGCAGTTCCGGCACCGTGAGAGGCCGCACCCAGCCCGGCGCCTTTCGCCACCCCCTGTTTTATCGCGATGCGCAGAAAAAGAATATCCCCTGCCGCCATGCCAAACACGCCTGTGATCACCACAAACAGCGCGACCAGATCGGGCTGTCCGCCCATCGGACCGGCGGCGGCCAGCGCAAATGGCGTGGTGATTGAACGCACGGCCAGACTACGCTGAATACTCTCCGGCAGCGCCAGTAATCGCGCCAGCCAGACTGAGCTACACACGGCAACCGTGGTAGCGCACAGAACCCCCGCACTCAGCGACAGCCAGTGACGCCGGATGAGCGCCATGTTTTCATACACCGGCACGGCAAACGCCAGCGTGGCGGGTCCCAGCAGCCAGAGCAGCCAGTGACTCTCCGCAATATAGTTTTGCCAGCTGACATGCGTAATCAGCAGCAGCCCGACCAGTATCAGCGGCGTCAGCACCAGCGGCATCAGCATCAGCCGCCGCCAGCGCCGGTAGAGACGCTTGTTGAGGTAATAGACCAGCAGGGTGAGTGCCAGACAGAGCAGACTGATGATGGCGTTACTCATGGATATCCTGCCTGCGTGCCGCACGCGCCATTTCAAACCGGTAGAGGCGATCAACCACCAGCGATGTGACCGCCAGCACCAGCAGCGTGCTGATCGCAATCACGATAAAAATACGCCATCCCTCACTGCGCAGCAGATCGCTGTAATTGACCACCGCCACCACCGCCGGAATAAAAAACAGCAGCATTTCAGCCAGCAGCCAGTTTGCCCCGGCCCGGACCCAGCCCAGCGGCAATACGCGCAAAACAATCAATAACAGCAGCATAACCATGCCGAGTACATTTGCCGGTAGCGGCAGGTGCAGCCAGCGCACCAGAAGATCGCAGACGCTGAATAGCCCGATATAAAGCAGCAGCTGCAGCGGCAGTATCAGATGTTGTAAGAGACGGGGGCGCGGATTAATGGCGGCAGCCATGGCGATCTCCGGTAAGGAATGTGAGAAGCGCAGTATAAATCTGCCGCTAACCGTGAAAGAAATGAATTAAAATCATCCGGACTATGCCATTAAGGAATGATCATGGATATACGTGCCCTGCGCTACTTTGTCGCCGTAGTACAGCAGCAGAGCTTTACCCGTGCAGCAGAGCAGCTTTATGTTACGCAGCCCACCATCAGCAAAATGGTGCGCCAGCTGGAAGAGGAGCTGGGGTGCGCGCTGCTGCGGCGGGAGGGACGCCGTCTGCATCTCACCGACAGCGGTCAGGCGGTCTACCAGCGCGGTCTCGCGATCCTGCAGGAGTTTCATCAGTTGGAGGCGCAGATTGGTGATATCAATCAGCTGAAAACCGGTGAGCTGCGCCTGGGTATTCCGCCGATGGTGGGCATGCAGATTGCCGGCTCAATTTCAGCATTTCAGCGCCGCTATCCCGGCGTGCAGCTGCATATTGCAGAATCAGGCGGGCTGACCGCACAGCAGGCGGTGCTGAGCGGCGCGCTGGATATTGCGCTTACCGCCCTGCCGGTTGAGCCCGATTTACCGCTTAACACGCTGGAGCTGATGCGCCATCCGCTCTGCGTGCTGGTGTCGCGCAGCGCGGCCTGGCACGCCCGCCCGCATCTGACGCTGACAGAACTGGCGCAGCATCCGCTGCTGATCCTGAATGAAGAGTTTGCCCTTAACCGCCAGCTGATGCAGGCATTTCAGCGTGAAGGCGTAACGCCTCAGATTGCGCTGCGCAGCGGTCAGTGGGATTTTCTGGCTGCGATGGTGCAGGCGGGGATGGGCGTAGCCGTACTGCCGGAACCTATCTGTCAGCGGCTGGATCCGCAGTCGCTGGCGTGGCTGCCGCTGGCATCTGCGCTGGAGTGGCGTATCGGGTTGATCTGGCGTGAAGGGAGCTATCTGTCGCGCAGTGCGGAAGCCTGGATCAGCTGCTGTCGCACACACTGGCCAGATGATGCGCCGCGTCTGCAGGTGTGAGACGCGGCGGCATGCAAAGGAGGTTACTCCTCTTTCTCGATCAGTAGCGCTTCCAGCAGATCGAGATCGCGCAGCAGGCGCTGCATCGTTTCATTGGAAATCTGCTGCGTTGCGCGCAGGTGATACACTTCAGCACGCTCGGCGCGCAGCGCGGTCAGACGGAAACGACGCTCCAGGTTCTCAGCAAACAGTGCCTGATCCACGTCATCCTTGCCATCCACGCGGCGGCGCAGGTTGCCAATCACCCGCAGGCTGACCTCTTTAAGCAGCTCCGGATCGATATTCTCTTCGGTATCACTCTCCAGCCGCTGCTCCATCTTATGCAGGCTTTCAATCGCCACACCCGCCATCGCGGCTCGCGCATGCTGCAGTTCATGACGGTGGCCTGCTTTATCATGGCTGTCGATACCGCGCAGCAGGAGAGGCAGCAGGATAACGCCAACAAACAGCGAGAAGAGGATCACGCCGGTGGCGATGAATACCAGTTCATAACGCGCCGGGAAGGGCTCGCCATTACTGAGAAACAGCGGAATAGAGAGCACGCCCGCCAGCGTAATCGCACCGCGTACGCCCGCAAAAGAGGCAATCAGCAGCTCGCGCAGCGAGTAGTTTGAGAATTCCAGCGGTTTTTTCTTCAGCAGGCGCATGCTGGCGCGCTTCATGATCCAGAGCCAGCCAAAACGCACAATCATCAGCGCCGCATACACCAGCGCGACATCGGTAAACAGCATCCACAGCTCGACGTTGGGATCGGCATTCGCCTGCTCAACGGACGTCGCAAGGATATCCGGCAGCTGCAGGCCGAGCATCAGGAACACCATGCCGTTGAACACAAACTCCAGCATCTGCCAGACGCTGTTTGCGCGCAGGCGCATCGCCAGCGGCGCCTGACGGATGATGCCGGAGCGCGTGATGGTCATCCCGGCCGCGACGGCGGCAAGGATACCGGAGACGCCGAGATGTTCAGCAATCAGGTAGGAGGCAAACGGCAGCAGCAGCAGCAGCACGGTCTGCGTCGCCGGATCGTCTCCGCTCCAGCGGCTCAGCAGGCGCAGCGAGCGGCCATAGAGCCAGCAAACGGCCACGCCGGCAATCAGTCCGCCAATGGCCACTTTAAGAAACTCCACGCTGGCGCCGCCCCAGGTAAAGACCATGGTGCCCATCGCCACGGCGACCGCAAATTTCAGCGATACCAGGCCAGAGGCGTCGTTCATCAGCGCCTCACCCTGCACAATCGACATGATTTTCTTTGGGATGCGCCCTTCGCCAACGATACCCGACAGCGCCACGGCGTCGGTCGGTGACAGCACGGCTGCCAGTGCAAAAGCCGGGATCAGCGGAATACCCGGCACCAGCCAGTAGATCAGGTAGCCGATACCGACCACGGTGATGAGCACCAGTACCAGCGCCAGCCCGAGGATCTCGCGACCGTGGCTCAGAAACTCATTGATAGGCGTCTTCCAGCCGTCAGCAAACAGCAGCGGCGGGATAAACAGCACCAGAAAGAGTTCCGGATCGAAATCGACATGCAGGCCAAACGTGGGCCAGGCAAGTAAGGCACCCGCTGCGATCTGCACCAGCGGCAGCGGAATTTGAAACGGCAGGATTCTTGCCGCGACGCCGGAGAGTGACACCACCAGCGTCATAATGAGAATAGTAAAAAAGATTTCCATGCTTTCCTTAGGCGAATCGAAATGGTTAAAAGCGAGGGTCGTTACGCTAAAAAGTGTAAAACAAAACGCCGCACATAGGGGGACCCGATGTGCGGCGCTGGCAAAGTCAGGGGATTATCTGAAAATTACTGGAACCTGTGGTCAGATAGCCCAGCCTGCCGCATAAAAGGTGACCAGTGCAACAGCGATCGCTACCGTCCCCACGTTGAGTTTGCGCCACTCCCCGGCAAACAGACGGCCAATCACCAGCGAGGCGAAGCCCAGCATAATGCCGGTCACGATGTTACAGGTCAGCACAATAAACACCGCGGTCAGCAGGCCTGACATGGCATCTACAAAATCGCTGAAATCAATTTTTGCCACGTTGCTCAGCATCAGTAGCCCGACATACATCAGCGCCGGCGCGGTCGCATAGGCCGGCACCAGACCGGCAAGCGGCGACATGAACAGCATCAGCAGAAACAGTACGCCTACGACGATAGCGGTTAAGCCGGTTTTGCCACCCGCTGCCGTACCGGCTGCTGATTCAATATAGACTGCTGCCGGAGACGCACCGACCAGGCCGGCAAACAGGCTGCTGAGGGAGTCGCTGGTCAGCGCCCGGCCGCCATTGAGGATCTGCCCTTCTTTATCCAGCAGATTGGCCTGCCCGGCAACCGCACGAATGGTGCCGGTCGCATCGAATACCGCTGTCATAACCAGCGCCAGAACGCTGGGCAGTACGGCTGGCTGCAGCGCGCCTGCGATATCCAGACTGAACATCGCTGACTGACCGCTGGCATCCTTCAGGCTTGGCATCGCAAACAGCCCCTGCCAGGTCACCGCCGGATCAAACACAAGCCCAATCAGTGAGATAGCCAGTATAGTCAGCAGGATGCCGCCAGGTACGCGGCGTTTTTCCAGGCCAAAGATTGCCGCCAGACCCACCAGCGACATGATGACCGGAAACGCGGTAAAATCGCCCAGCGCCACCGGCAAGCCTGCGGCCGGGTTTTTTACCACCAGGCCAATACCGTCTGCTGCAATCAGCAGTAAAAACAGGCCGATACCAACCCCGGTACCGTGCGCCACGCCCATCGGCAGATTGCGTAAGATCCAGGCGCGGATACCGGTTACCGAGATAAACGTAAACAGTAATCCCATCAGGAATACGGCGCCCAGCGCGACCGGTACGCTGATGTGCTGCCCAAGGACCAGGCTGAATGCAGTGAAGGCGGTCAGCGAGATAGCACAGCCGATAGCCAGCGGCAGATTGGCCCAGAGTCCCATCAGCAGGGAGCCAAACCCGGCGACCAGGCAGGTGGCAACAAATACCGCCGTAGGGGAAAAGCCCGCTTTACCAAGCATGCCCGGTACCACAATAACCGAGTAGACCATGGCCAGGAAGGTGGTAAGCCCCGCCAGCACTTCCTGCCGCACGTTGCTGCCGCGTGCTGAAATGTGGAACCAGGCGTCCAGTTTTCCACTGGCCGGGCGTGAGTCGCCAGACATAATTATTCCTCTGCATATTTTAGATGTAAGTCGCCGCACAGCTGCCGCTTACGCATCACCCTGGTGGGGATTTCTCAAAGAGAAAAGAGGCGCAAACGATTACGCAGCTATGTACTTCCCGTCAAAGAGGGGGAGATAAAATGGCAGGCGATTATCTGGCGTTTGGGGTAACGTTTTCAACTGTTAATCGTCACCGGACTGGAGAAAGCACGCCTGCGGTGACGGCGGACCAATTCGGGGCGCATTAATGCGCCCCCTACGATTACCGGATTCCGGGCCGGCGTCAGTCGCTGAATTTAATCGGGCCGCCCTGCTTCAGCGCCCGCTGCCAGGCGGCGCGCTGCTGCATCTCTTCCAGCCAGCGGGTGGTGGCAGGCAGATCGTGCAGGCCGCCGCGCATCTGAAGCGCCAGCAGCGGAAAACTCATCTGAACATCAGCGATGCTGAAACGCGAACCGGCAAAAAACGCATGCTGACTTAAATGCTGTTCAATCACGCGGGTATGCAACGCCAGCTGCTTATTCAGCCAGGCTTTCTCCATTCCTTTACGCATGGCGCCACCGATCGGGCGCAGCAGCCAGGGAACCGGTTTTTTGCTTAGCTGCGCAAAAACCAGCTTGATGATCAGCAGCGGCATCAGCGATCCCTCGGCATAATGCAGCCAGTAGCGTCCCTGAATCTGTTCATCTTCATTGCTCAGCGTCAGCTGCTGCTCGCTGTCATACTTCAGCTGCAGATACTCCAGAATGGCGCCGGATTCAGCAATAACGCGGTTGCCATCGGTTATTACCGGTGATTTCCCCAGCGGATGCACCTTTTTCAGCTCATCGGGTGCCAGCATCGTATTTTCCCGCTGATAACGTTTGATCTGATACGGCACCGCCAGCTCTTCCAGCAGCCATAACACACGATGCGAACGGGAGTTTTCCAGATGATGAACGGTGATCATGTACAGCTCCTTGCTGATAAAGGTATCGCACCAGTATAGCGGATTAACGCCCCTGCTCATCCTGCTCCGGGTCAAGCAGCACGGCGCCTGAACCCTGCTGCGCCAGCCGGTCGCCGGGGTTGCGTAACGGACAGTCGCGCATCGACAAACAGCCACAGCCAATACATCCGTCCAGATCGTTCCGCAGCCGCGTCAGCGTCTCAATGCGTTTATCCAGCTCCTCACGCCAGTGCTGCGTCAGTGCATCCCACTCCTGCGTCGACATCCGTTTATTCGCCGGGACATGCATCAGGCTCTCACTCACCGTCGCCAGCGGAATACCGATACGCTGCGCAATTTTAATAATCGCCACGCGGCGCAGTACATCACGGCTGTAGCGTCGCTGATTGCCATTATTACGGGTGCTGGAGATCAATCCTTTGGTTTCATAAAAGTGCAGTGCCGAGACCGCTACGCCGCTACGTTTTGCCACTTCTCCTGGCGTCAGCACCGGCTTTGGATAGTTACGCTCTTTTTTTACCATCAGCCTTTACCTCAAGTTAACTTGAGGAACTATACTCGCTCACCATCAAAAGTACGAATTTCTCACCGGGTAATACCCCTTCAGAAGGATGAGGCTATGATGCAACAGGAAATCATTCATTCACTGACTAACTGGATCGATCAGAATCTGGATAAAGCACTGTCGATTGATGATGTGGCAGCAAAATCGGGTTACTCAAAATGGCACCTGCAGCGTATGTTCCGTACCGTGACGAAACAGACGCTGGGTGGCTATATTCGTGAACGGCGTCTGACGATGGCGGCAGAAGCGCTGCTGCAGACGCAGCGACCGGTTTTTGATATCGCTATGCAGTATGGTTACGATTCGCAGCAAACCTTTTCGCGCGTGTTCCGCCGGCAGTTTTCGCAGACGCCTACGGCCTATCGTCACGCCATGCGTCGTCAGGCGATTGCGCAACGGCCTCGCCTGCTTAGCTTTGACTGCAGCGACAATATGAACAGCTTCGCCCAGCGCACCACCGGTGAATGCTGCCCTGTCCGGTAATCAGCGCGCCTGCTTCAGGCGCTCTCTTCCAGCTTTAGCCGCGCGTCCCAGCCCGCCTTCGCGGGTACAAAATTTGTTCAAAAATTCAAATCCGCTGATATAATGTGATCCAAATCACACTCAATCCGACGTGAGAGCGTTTCCTGACGCGCTCTTTGCCGTCAGTGATGTCCGGTTAATGTCAGGGATATCACTGATTCGAAGAGGTTTTGCGTTAATGGCTACGTTAACAACCAGTTTACTGGTAATGCGCTGGGGTATTCTGAGCGCCGTTCTGATGTTTCTCGCCAGCTCAATGAAAATAAAACTGCGGCAAAAGAGCCATCCGGTTATGGCGCTGCTGTGTGGCGGTCTGGGCGTGGGGATGTCGTGCTGGTTTGTGACCGGACTGCTGGGTATTACGCTGAGCATGGAGAACGTGCACAACTTTATGCAGATTGGCAAACAGGCTTTTATCGATGTGATGAGTCAGGCGCCGACTGAGTGGCCAATTCCCTGAATAGTATGCATAAAAAACCCCGCGCTGCGGGGTTCTTTATATTGCTGTGCGATCAAATTTTCTTCAACACGGCGGGAATACCGACTTCCGCAACCGAAACGCCCGGTCTCTTCGTACCGCGACGATCCTGAATCCACATATCACCCATCATCTGGTCCAGCCCGCGGTCCAGACCCGTTACCAGTCCGGCACCCGGCGTGAAGGTCAGCTCACCAAAGTAGATCTCTTCACCGTGGATATACCAGTCAACGCGGACATAGTCGAAATCGCTGGCCAGCGTCTTGCTCAGCGCCAGCGCCTTCTGCAGCTGCGGCAGAATAGGCTCAACATCCAGACCGGTATCGCGGATTTTATGATACGCCTCGTTCAGATTGTTGACGTAAAAGTTCATCGACAACAGCGGGTTGCAGCGGTTGTAGATCACCTGCAGCACATATTCAAAACTGCCATCGCGCTTATTGAACATGTGAAATTTGTAGTCAATCGGCGCACTTTTGCCATCGCCAATGTACTGCTCTACCAGAATCCGCGGCTTGATGTAGCGATAGTGGATCTCACGCGCTTCATTAGCGAAGTCCGTTTTCAGCCAGCGATGACAGTCGCTGATGATCTGCTGCTTCTTCAGCGCATCCGGCTCTTCCAGCAGGATCTCAACCATGTTGGAACCATGGTTAGGCTTGATCACAGTATTCTTCCACTGCGACAGCGTGTGAAGCGAATGCGGATCGCTGGTCTCGTAAACCAGCGGGATCAGATACTCACTGCCTACCTTCTCAGCAATGTATTCGCGTACTGAATACTTGTCCGACAGGCGACCATAGATTTGATAGTCGCCATACACAAATTTGCGATACAGCACCTTCTCGTTAAACACCTTTGGCTCGCGCAGATTAGGCAGCTTACGGAATTTACGGAAGTAGTAGATGCGATCCTGCGTAGCCCAGGGCATCTTCTTGATAAAATACTGAACGCTTCTTCTGAGTTCTTCTTTCAACCTGAGCATATCTGACCTCATTTGTAGGTTTTGTAGTTGAGTGAGGAAACCTGAATTTTTTGAATGACGCCGTTTTTAAAGAAGTAATTCATTACGGTAAGGGAGAGCAGCTCAGTGATGAAGACGCTCCAGGCGGCACCCATAATGCCGTACCCCTGGATCAGCCACCATGAGAGCGGCAGGCTGATAACCATCAGGCAGAGGATCTTCTTCAGCAGATAGTTAAACCCGCCCTCTTTGACCATGTAGCGGTAAGCTACGGTCCCCATTGCCGAAAAGCAGGTTGCTAACGACAGTAACGTAACGAGACTTCC
Organism: Pantoea sp. RIT413; assembly: GCF_003057675.2. NCBI lineage: Bacteria > Pseudomonadati > Pseudomonadota > Gammaproteobacteria > Enterobacterales > Erwiniaceae > Pantoea > Pantoea sp. RIT413. Next base: position 83,250 of record NZ_QBJB02000014.1, on the reverse strand, counting down.
CGATTGTGTGTACTCGTGACCATATAACGCGATGATGATCTTCTCGCCAAACATGGCGATCACCGCCAATAACAGCAATGAAACTCCCATGACATAGCCGTTCAGCCGCGCGGTGAGTTTGATTGCGGCTGCTCCACGCTCACGGAAAATTTCCGAAAAGCAGGAAGTGATGATGGCAACCGGGATAAAAATCCAGGAAGCCGAAATGGTGTTAGCCGCGGCGAACAGGCCCAGATCGCGGGCGGAAGCGATACCGGCCAGAAACATCTGCGCCGCTTTTACCTGCACGGAGATAAAAATGCTGGAGATAGCGAGCGGCAGACCGGCATACATCAGGTAGCGCAGATAGGTAGTGCGTTTCTGCTGCGGCGGCGCAATGTCCTGATGCTCACGGTAAAAATTGATGCGCTTGATGAGATAAGGCACCAGCGTTACCGCCACGATGGATACGGTCAGCCACAGCGGATTGAGATGCAGCCACGCGATGGTAAAGCTCAGCGCGAAGCCAAGCAGCAGTCCCACTGAGTTAGCCAGCGTATTGAGCCGCGACGCGAGACGCGCATTGTTGTAGACGCTAAAAGTGTCCTGCGTTACAAATACCGAGGAGATAAATGAGGCCAGTGCAAATGCGAGAAAATTCTCCTGCATGTTGTACCAGACCCAAATCAAGACCGGAATGGAGGTCAGCAGCAGCAGCGCGAGGCGCATGGTGCGCGCCACGGCCATCAGACGCAGACCTTTAGGCGCACTTTTGCTGATGCGCTTAAACAGGATGGTTTCGGTACCGAAAATCGCCACGGTCTGCACCATGGAGAATAGCGAAGCTGAAAATGCCATCTGGCCAAATATGGTCGGGCCAAACGATTTTGCCACATAGGAGGTGACAAAGATGACGCCGAACACCGAGACGACTTTTTCAGACATCATCCAGACGGCATTAGACATTACGCTCAATTTCATTGACTGGTCCTTAGTATTACTTACAGCAACTGCCTTGCGGTAAAACGTCCTTGAAATGAATTAACAAGCGCTCAGTGGGCCTGACAAAAATTAATAACTTCAAACCAGGCTGGTCCGAAAAATGAGACTCGCGTCAGGATTTAGAAGAGAAATTCAGGAAAATTCTGATTAAATCTGGTGCGAATTTCAGCGGATGTAAACGATTTCAACCCGAATTCGAGACAAAAGTTTACTGGCACGCCCTCTCTTTTTTGCAAGAAAGCTGTACCGAATATCCAATGTTTGTCGTATTTTTCTGCATTTGGGATGGAATGAATCTATATCAAAAAGCCAATGCCAGGAAGATGTTCATTGGCATTCATAATAAAATAAGATTTATCCCATGATGATATTTATTCTAAATATCTTAATTTATCCCTCGCAATTCAAATCGCGCACTTTAATACTGCATTAATACCGTTTTTGCAGTACCAGATATTAATACAGTAATTCTCATCCACTAATTGATAAGAAAGGTAAGAGCATTTATGAGAAAGTCACGATATAGCGAAGAGCAAATCACAAATGCCATTAAAGCTTCTGAAACAGGAGTAAAAGTCAGGGAGATTTGTGAAGAGCTCGGCATTTCAGAGGCTACCTTCTACAGCTGGAAGAAGAAATTTTCAGGCCTTTCTTCTGAAGAAGGAAGAAAGATCAAAGAGTTAGAGGACAAACTACAGAACCTTACCCGCGAACTGCAAACGCTGAGTTCCGATAAAGAGATGCTGCAGAGCGTGCTCAAAAACTTCTTTACCACCAATGAAAAGCGTCAGGCAGTCAACTTTTTGCAGACAACCTTTGATATTGGAACCCGCCGCAGCTGTCGTTTGCTCGACATCAGCCGCAGCGTTTACCACTATCCGTCAGGATCAGAAAATCGCTAATAGTTGTAAGGCCGCTGTTATTTGACTAAATGCTGAGATTTGTTCTTACCAGAAGAGATGAAGATCATTTAATCCGGCGTTCACAATATAACAATTCGCACCTCTTTTTCCTGATGAGTAATGGCAGGAAAATGCTTCTTTTTTTGCGGTAAAATTGATTCACACCAGCAAAAGTCTTGTAGTTTAAGCCATTTAGACGTTGCCCAATCTCATTGCGGTGAGATTGGCGCTTCGTTTATTGCATTAATGCCGCTGTTGCTGGCCTTAAATCACAGTTGTTTTTAGTTAGCACAACTGAACATCTCCTCCGGCTGCACCACTTTTCCCCTCTCATTTATCCTGGCCCTGACGGTTGCGCTTAAAAATCGGCGCGTCGCGTGGGATAAACAATTTATGATTTAATTTCTCCAGGAATTTTCCCGCCCAAAAACGTAATGAGCTTTAAACTATGTAAGATAAAAAGCGATATGATCGATAAATAACATTCGGTTATTTGTCGCTGGTTTTAATATTTTTATGCGGAATGTGACCGGGATCATTCTTAACCGCAGCGCTCTCGCTTGATACCTGAATGGTTTTTCTTACCATTAAACAGGGCCATTCTCTGATTAAAACCGGGGGCAGCAGAGCGGTTCCAGCCAATTTTTATTCTCATTTCGTCTCATCAATATGCAACTGCTGCTCTGTTTTGCATAAAAAACAGACGTCCTGACACATTTATCATCGGGTAAGCACGCCATAGCAGCCGGGCTTTATGTCAAAAGGTGATTAAAAGACAACCTGTCTGCCTGCTCAGGAGCATATAGCAGCAGATGTGCAGGCGATAAGGCGGGTAAATCACGCAAAAGCGGGTGGGCTAAATTCTTAAAAACGCCGGTATAACACTACAAATCAACGCCGGTTGGACATCGCTGGCCGTGGTCACAGAATGAGGAGGCATGAACGCCAGCAACCTCAGCAAAAGCTGTTAGCGGCATAATAAGCAGAGCAACATCGGCACAGCTTTGGCTGTAAAAAGCGCGTCACGGCTGACAAGCTACCCCGCAGCGTAAACCTGCCGGGCTGACGCTACGGCACCGTGCTAAACGCCCGTCATCTTCAGGCTAAGAATGCGCTGCAGTCAGAGCACTCTGCTGCATGGCAAAGGTTGCTGCATTTCATCAAAAAAAAAGCCTCGCAGGCGAGGCTTTTTTAACGAAACAGAGAATCAGAACGGGATATCGTCGTCGAAATCCATTGGCGGTTCGTTGTTCGCCGGTGCGCTCTGCTGCTGTGGACGCTGCTGCGCGCCGCCGCTGAACTGATTGCCGCCCTGAGACTGCTGCTGCTGCGGCTGCTGTGGCTGACCCCAGCCGTTGTTATTTCCGCCGCCGCTCTGGCCGCCCATCGGTGCGCCACCTGCATTCGCACCGCCCTGCTGACGTCCGCCCAGCATCTGCATGGTGCCGCCTACGTTGACAACAACCTCGGTGGTATATTTTTCCTGACCGCTCTGATCCTGCCACTTGCGCGTACGCAGCTGACCTTCAATATAGACCTGTGAGCCTTTACGCAGATATTCGCCGGCAACTTCAGCCAGTTTGCCAAACAGCACAACGCGGTGCCATTCGGTGTTCTCTTTGTTTTCACCGGTCTGCTTGTCACGCCAGCTTTCAGACGTGGCCAGCGTGAAGTTGGCTACAGCGCCACCGTTTGGCATGAAACGCACTTCCGGATCCTGACCCAGATTCCCGACAAGAATCACTTTGTTTACGCCACGACTGGCCATGTTGCTCTCTCCCGATGAGTTGATGCTATAAGTCTAAACGACAAAGTTTAACACGTCCTGATCTATGATGGATACTTTGGAGCGTGCTTCCAGTTTTGCGTCTCTAGTGTACCAAAGGATAAAACTACTGGATATTTATTCAGGTTATTTTTTGTGCCATAATGATGCGTTTCTATCCGTTATGCTTTGCTGGCATAGCGGGTGTAGTTCAATCCGGGAAAGGTGAATGGATAAGATCGAAGTCCGCGGTGCTCGCACCCACAATCTGAAAAATATTAACCTGATCATTCCACGCGATAAGCTGATCGTTGTCACCGGTCTCTCAGGTTCCGGGAAGTCATCGCTGGCGTTTGATACGCTCTATGCCGAAGGTCAGCGGCGCTATGTAGAGTCCCTCTCTGCTTACGCGCGCCAGTTTCTCTCGCTGATGGAGAAGCCGGATGTCGATCACATCGAAGGCCTGTCGCCCGCCATTTCCATTGAGCAGAAATCGACTTCGCATAACCCGCGCTCGACGGTGGGTACTATTACTGAAATCCACGACTACCTGCGCCTGCTGTTTGCCCGCGTGGGTGAGCCGCGCTGTCCCGATCACGACGTCGCGCTTGCGGCGCAGACCGTAAGCCAGATGGTGGATCAGGTGCTGGCGCAGGAAGAGGGTCGCCGCCTGATGCTGCTGGCACCGGTGGTGAAAGATCGCAAAGGTGAGCACACCAAAACGCTGGAAAACCTGGCGGCGCAGGGTTACATCCGTGCCCGCATCGATGGCGAAGTGTGCGATCTCTCCGATCCGCCGAAACTTGAGCTGCAGAAAAAGCACACTATTGAAGTCGTCATCGATCGTTTTCGCGTGCGCGACGATCTCGCGACACGTCTGGCGGAGTCGTTTGAAACCACGCTTGAACTCAGCGGCGGCACCGCGATCGTGGCGGACATGGACGATCCTGACAGCGAAGAGATGCTCTTCTCCGCCAACTTCGCCTGCCCGATCTGCGGCTACAGCATGCGTGAGCTGGAACCGCGCCTGTTTTCGTTCAACAACCCGGCCGGCGCCTGTCCGACCTGTGACGGCCTTGGCGTGCAGCAATACTTCGATTCCGATCGCGTGGTGCAGAACCCTGAGCTGTCGCTGGCGGGCGGTGCGATTCGCGGCTGGGATCGCCGCAACTTCTACTATTTCCAGATGCTGCGCTCGCTCGCTGAGCATCTCGATTTTGACGTAGAGGCGCCGTTCAGCAGCCTGAGCGACAAAGCGCGTCAGGTGATCCTGTATGGCTCGGGCAAAGAGAATATTGAATTCAAATATATCAACGATCGCGGTGATACTTCCGTGCGGCGTCATCCGTTTGAAGGGGTGCTGCATAATATGGAGCGCCGTTATAAAGAGACGGAGTCCAATGCGGTGCGCGAAGAGCTGGCGAAGTTTATCAGCAACCGCGCCTGCACCAGCTGTCACGGTACCCGCCTGCGCCGCGAAGCGCGCCACGTATTTGTTGAAGATACCAATCTGCCTACCATCTCTGAAATGAGTATTGGTCATGCGATGGAGTTTTTCACCAACCTTAAATTGAGCGGCCAGCGCGCAAAAATTGCTGAGAAAGTCCTGAAAGAGATCGGCGATAGGCTGAGTTTCCTGGTCAACGTCGGCCTGAACTATCTCTCCATGTCACGTTCGGCTGAAACGCTCTCCGGCGGCGAGGCGCAGCGTATTCGTCTGGCCAGCCAGATTGGCGCGGGCCTGGTTGGCGTCATGTACGTTCTTGATGAGCCCTCTATCGGGTTACACCAGCGCGATAACGAACGCCTGCTCTCGACCCTGATCCACCTGCGCGATCTCGGCAATACCGTGATTGTGGTAGAGCATGACGAAGACGCGATCAGAGCGGCTGACCATATCATTGATATCGGTCCGGGCGCGGGCGTGCACGGCGGACAGATAGTGGCTGAAGGTGATGTACACGCCATTATGGCGCATGAAGAGTCGCTGACCGGCCAGTTCCTGAGCGGCAAGCGCGAAATCGCAGTGCCGGCCGAGCGGGTGAAAGGCGATCCGGCTAAAGTGCTGAAGCTCACCGGCGCGCGCGGCAATAACCTGAAGGATGTGACGCTGACGCTGCCGGTTGGCCTGTTTACCTGCATCACCGGCGTCTCCGGCTCCGGGAAATCAACGCTTATCAACGATACGCTTTTCCCGATCGCGCAGCAGCAGCTTAACGGTGCAACCAGCGGTGAAGCGGCACCTTATCGTGAGATCGCCGGCCTTGAACACTTCGATAAAGTGATCGACATCGATCAAAGCCCGATCGGGCGTACGCCACGATCTAACCCGGCGACCTATACCGGCATTTTTACGCCGGTGCGTGAACTCTTTGCCGGTGTGCCGGAGTCGCGCTCGCGCGGCTACAATCCGGGCCGCTTCAGCTTTAACGTGCGCGGCGGACGCTGTGAAGCGTGCCAGGGCGATGGCGTGATCAAAGTGGAAATGCACTTCCTGCCCGACATCTATGTGCCGTGCGATCAGTGTAAAGGCAAGCGCTATAACCGCGAAACGCTGGAGATCAAGTACAAAGGCAAAAGCATTCACGAAGTGCTGGAGATGACGATTGAAGAAGCGCGCGACTTCTTTGAAGCGGTCCCGGCGCTGGCACGCAAGCTGCAGACGCTGATGGATGTCGGCCTCTCCTATATCCGTCTCGGCCAGTCCGCCACCACGCTCTCCGGTGGTGAGGCGCAGCGCGTCAAGCTGGCGCGTGAGCTGTCGAAGCGCGGTACCGGACAGACGCTCTATATTCTGGATGAGCCGACCACCGGCCTGCACTTTGCCGATATTGCGCAGCTGCTGGAAGTCCTGCATCAGCTGCGTAATCAGGGCAATACCATTGTGGTGATTGAGCATAATCTGGATGTGATTAAAACCGCAGACTGGATCGTGGATCTGGGTCCCGAAGGCGGCAGCGGCGGCGGTGAGATCCTGGTCGCCGGTACGCCGGAAACCGTGGCAGAGTGTGAAAAGTCACATACCGCACGCTTCCTGAAACCGATGCTGAAGAAGTAAGGCTTTTCTGTCTGCGCCTTTACCATTATCAGGCCGCCCTCCGGGGCGGCTTTTTATTTGCCGGTTATTCAGACGTGCCTGATTACGCAACAAAATGCAGAAACAGGCAAGAATCAGACAACTTCAGGCATGGTCGCATCCAGGCGAGCTGACTACGCTTATAGCGGTCTGCTTGCAACGCTGCCTCAGCGTTGCGGCCTTTCGAACTCCGTAAGGCGTTTGCATACCCTACTCACGACACATCCGACTGGAGACACCATGAATATTACCCATGCCTGGGCTGCACAGGACGCCAAATCAAAACTCGCCCCGTTCGACTACAAACCGCGCGAACTGCGTGAGCATGATGTGGAGATTGAAGTGCTCTATTGCGGCGTCTGCCACTCCGATCTGCACCAGGCGCGCAACGAATGGAACAACACAATTTTTCCGGTCGTACCGGGCCATGAAATTGTCGGTCGCGTAACCGCCGTGGGCGCGCACAGCCATAAATATCAGCCCGGTGACCTGGTGGGCGTTGGCTGTATGGTTGACTCCTGCCGCAGCTGTCCGAGCTGTCAGGAAGGGCTGGAGCAATATTGCGAAGAGGGCATGACAGGCACCTACAACGGCCAGGATCGCGAAACCGGCGCGGTCACCTACGGTGGCTACTCCACCAGCATGGTGGTCAACGAAGATTTTGTGCTGCGCGTGCCGGAAAACCTCGACCTGGCAGGCGTTGCGCCGCTGCTGTGCGCGGGAATCACCACCTATTCGCCGCTGCGCCACTGGAATGTCGGGCCGGGCAAAAAAGTGGGTATCGTAGGCCTCGGCGGCCTGGGCCATATGGGGGTGAAAATTGCCCATGCGATGGGCGCGCAGGTCGTGCTGTTTACGACATCGCCATCAAAAGTCGAAGATGGCAAACGTCTTGGCGCTGATGAAGTGGTGATATCTAAAGATGCCGAGCAGATGGCGGCCCACGCTAACAGTTTCGATTTTATTCTGAACACGGTAGCCGCACAGCACGATCTCAACCCGTTTATCACCCTGCTGAAGCGTGATGGCAATATGACGCTGGTCGGTGTGCCCGAGCACGATCATCCGGCACCTCAGGTGGTTAACCTGATTTTCAAACGCCGCAGTGTCTCTGGCTCGCTGATCGGCGGCATCGCTGAAACGCAGGAGATGCTCGATTTCTGTGGCAAGCACGGCATCACCTCAGACATTGAACTGATTGCCATGGATCAAATTAATGAGGCGTATGAGCGCATGCTGAAAAGCGATGTAAAATATCGCTTTGTCATCGATATCAATACCCTGCGCGATACGCCTGCGGCGTAACGGCTCAGGCGTTGTGCTGGCTGGCGCCCGCCGCGTGCGTGGCGTCGGCCTGCTGGTAAGAGGCGTCAACCAGATAGTAAATCTGCGAATCCTTCAGCGATCCATCCAGCCACAGCGTGCTCCAGCAGGATTTATTCAGGTATTCGCTGGGAAAGACGTCGCTGTGCTCTTCACGCAACAGTTCAGCCAGTGCGGGAGAGGTTTTCAGCGTCACCGCCGGCCGCCCTGCTTTCTCATAAAGCATGGCAAACAGCACACCGTGGCTCTTAATCTGCGTTGCATCCCACGCCTCTTTAATGTCCTGTTCTGCGGCGGGTTTGCTCATGCAGTAGGTCAGTAGCTCAGAAATCGTCATTGGTTATTCCCCTTGTAAAGTCGCGACGATGCGTCTGGCACCGCCCTGTATGCGATGTTCGCCCAGCCAGATGCCCTGCCAGGTCCCCAGCATCAGCCGCCCGCGACTGACCGGCAGCAGCAGTGAAACGCCCAGCAGTGACGACTTTATATGGGCAGGCATATCGTCTGCGCCTTCATAATCGTGCTGCCACCCTGCGTTTTCAGGCACCTGGCGTAAGAAATGCTGCTCCATGTCGCTGCGCACGGTGGGATCGCAGTTTTCATTCAGCGTCAGCGACGCGGAGGTATGCTGTAACAGCAGATGCAGCTGGCCGATGCGCACGCCATTGAGGCCGTTAAGCTGGCTTAAGATCTCATCGGTAATGAGGTGAAACCCGCGCGCTTTTGCGCTCAGGGTGAGGGTCTGTTGCTGCCACATAGCAAAGTCCTAAAAAAACAGGTCTCTTAAGTGTGCAGCATGTTGGCGAAAGGTAAACCCTGCCGCAGGAAAAAGCATCAGCCTGCCTGGCAGACGCAAAAAAAAACCATCCGCATTAAAACGGATGGTTCGTGGTGTCGCGTCCGGCGGTTACATAACGGCAGCAAACGCCTCTGCAACGCGTTTAACGTTACTGCGGTTCAGACCAGCAACGCACATACGCCCGCTGGCGATAAGATAGATCCCGAACTCATCGCGCAGGCGATCAACCTGCTGTGCGCTGAGACCGGTGTAGCTGAACATACCGCGCTGCTTCAGCAGATAGTCGACATTTTTACCCGGCAGAATTGCCTGCAGCTCGCTGACCAGCGCCTGGCGCATCTCCGCAATACGCAGGCGCATCGCTTCAACTTCTGCCAGCCACATGTTCAGTAATGCGGCATCATTCAGCACGCAGGAGACTACCTGCGCACCAAAATTTGGCGGACTGGAGTAGTTGCGGCGCACGGTGGCTTTCAGCTGACCCAGCACCCGTCCCGCTTCTTCAGCGCTGTCGCAGACCACAGAGAGCCCGCCCACGCGCTCGCCATAGAGCGAGAAGATCTTGGAAAATGAGTTGCTCACCAGCGCCGGCAGACCCGCGGCTGCGATAGCGCGAATGGCGTAAGCATCCTCTTCCATTCCTGCACCAAAGCCCTGATAGGCGATATCGAGGAACGGGATCAGCTCCTGCGCTTTCAGCACGGCGGTGGTCTCATCCCACTGGGCGTCAGTGAGATCGGCGCCGGTCGGGTTATGGCAGCAGGGATGCAGCAGCACAATGGCATGCTTCGGCAGCGATTTCAGGCAGCGGATAAATGCGTCAAACTTAACGCCGTTGGTCTCAGCATCGTACCAGGGGTAGGTGTTTACCGCGAAGCCCGCGCCGTTAAAAATCGCTACGTGATTTTCCCAGGTCGGATCGCTGACCCAGACCTCTGAGTGCGGAAAATAGCGCTTCAGGAAATCAGCCCCCACTTTCAGCGCACCGGAACCGCCCAGCGTCTGAATAGACGCGATGCGTCCCGCTTTCAGCACCGGGTGTTCGTGACCAAACAGCAGCGGCGCAATGGCGTTGCGATAAGGGCCTAAACCTTCCATCGGCAGATAGAGTGATGCCTGATGCGGCTGCGCCTGCAGACGCTCTTCAGCTGCCGCAACGGCCTGCAGCTGCGGAACGATCCCTGCTTCGTTGTAGAACAGGCCGATACTGAGATTGACTTTATGCGCGCGCGGATCTTGTTTGTAGGTTTCCATCAGCGACAGAATCGGATCGCCGGCGTAGGCATCAACGTTTTGAAACACGGTGCAGATCTCCATAAAAATGCATGAGTAAGCGTAAGACGGCGCTTTTATACCTGATAGCGGCCAGGACGATGGTTCAGCGCAATGATAAGGTTGAGGATCGCCGCGCCCGCAACAGAGGCCAGCAGCATCGGTAGCGGTACGACAAACAGCGAGGCGCATACCACACAGGTATCAACCATCATCTGTAGCTTCCCAGCACGCAGACCGGTGCGATCCTGCAGCCAGAGCGCCAGAATATTGATACCACCCAGGCTGGCTTTGTGACGAAACAACACTATAAACCCGATCCCCATGACCACGTTACCGAACAGTGTCGCATAAAAAGGATTTAATGCCGAAAAGTGGATAAACAGCGGATGCAGCTGTGTGAACAGGGAAACCAGCGCCACGGCACCAAAGGTTTTGCAGGTAAACTCCCACCCCATGCGGCGTATCGCCAGCCAGTAAAACGGCAGATTGATGGCAAAAAAGGCGGCGCCGAAAGAGGAGGATGAAAGGTAGCTGATTAAAAACGCGATACCGGCCGTTCCGCCGGTCAGCGCGCCCGCCTGCTTCAGCAGCATGACGCCAAATGAGACCATCAGCGTTCCCAGCACGATAGCCAGCGCATCTTCGATACGGGAGTGAGGAGCCGCCACTGGCTGAGCGATGTTGTCCATCAGGAGTTCTCTGTGCAAATAAAAGCGATATAGCTGCAAAAAACGCACCACTCCGGCCTCGCTGCTGCTTAGCCGGAGGGTGCCAGCGAATATCCCATTGATATCTAAGGCGCTTTATTGCACAGTTTTATGCATGAATCAGAATAAAACCGTTGATTCATGCACAAATTCGGTCTTAATCGCGAGAAATAAGCAGAGAGAGGGAGTCTGATGCACTTTTATGGCGCATTATGCACCTTTATGGCGCACTTTGTGCGCAGGCTTCATCATCAGGCCATTCTCTTTCAGCCGGTTGAGTACCACCGCCGTTTTAACGTGCGACACGCTCTGATGGCCCGCCACCAGCTGGCTGATCAGCGCGCTCAGCGAGGCGAGATCGGCCACCGCCACTTTCAGCAGATAGTCAGCGTCTCCGGTGGTTTTAAACGCGTCAACAATGGCGGGTTCTGCTTCTACCATCTGCAAAAAGTTATCTTCGTAATCGGGCGTATGGTTTTTCAGCCGCACTTCAATCAGTCCGACCATGCCGAGACCCACCGCATCAGGCGACAGCCGGGCATGATAGCCAAGGATTAAATTCGCCTGTTCAAGGTTGATGCGGCGGCGTGAGCATTGTGATGCGGATAACCCCACCAGATCGCTCAGTTCCTGATTGGTAAGACGGCCGTTAGATTGTAATAGCGTCAATATCTTAAGGTCGTAATCATCTACCTGCGTCATTCTGATCCCACAGCGTTGTCACATTCGCTTTGGCACAGATAACCTGATAGCGGACCGCCTTGTCCAACACTATTTTCTGATGACGTGAGGTGCATGCACAAAACGTGCATGCACTGGCAGGCAAAGGCTTATTCGTCGTCGTATTGCGGGCCGGCGTAGTTGTCAAAGCGCGACCACTGGCCGTTGAAGGTAAGACGCACGGTACCGATCGGCCCGTTACGCTGCTTGCCGATGATGATCTCAGCGATGCCTTTCAGATCGCTGTTTTCGTGATAAACCTCATCGCGGTAGATAAACATGATCAGGTCAGCATCCTGCTCGATCGATCCTGATTCACGCAGATCGGAGTTAACCGGACGTTTGTCGGCGCGCTGCTCCAGTGAACGGTTTAGCTGCGACAGCGCCACGACCGGCACATTCAGCTCTTTGGCCAGCGCTTTCAATGAACGCGAAATTTCGGCGATCTCCAGCGTACGGTTCTCGGAGTGCGACGGCACGCGCATCAGCTGCAGATAGTCGATCATGATCATGCTCAGACCGCCATTTTCGCGGAACACGCGGCGGGCACGCGAGCGTACTTCGGTTGGCGTCAGGCCGGAAGAGTCATCAATAAAGATGTTTTTCTTCTCCAGCAGAATACCCATCGTGGCGGAGATGCGCGCCCAGTCCTCATCTTCCAGCTGGCCGGTACGAATACGCGTCTGGTCCACGCGCGACAGAGATGCCAGCATACGCATCATCAGCTGCTCGCTGGGCATCTCCAGACTGAAGATCAGCACCGGTTTCTCATTGAGCATCGCGGCGTTTTCGCACAGGTTCATGGCGAACGTGGTTTTACCCATTGAGGGACGCGCCGCCACGATAATCAGATCGGACCCCTGCAGGCCAGCCGTTTTTTTGTTCAGATCCTGATAGCCGGTATCTACGCCGGTTACGCCATCGTGCGGCGTTGAGACCAGCGCTTCAATACGGGACACGGTGGCTTCAAGGATCTGCTCAATGTTCTGCGGGCCGTCATCTTTATTCGCGCGCTGCTCGGCGATTTTAAAGACGTTGGATTCGGCAAAGTCGAGCAGATCTTCACTGCTCCGCCCCTGCGGATCGTAACCGGCGTCGGCAATCTGATTGGCAACCGCGATCATCTCACGCACTACCGCACGTTCGCGCACGATATCTGCATAGGCGCCGATGTTAGCCGCACTTGGCGTATTTTTCGCGAGTTCGGCCAGATAGGCAAAGCCGCCCGCCATCTCCAGCTCGCCGCGCGTTTCCAGCGACTCTGACAGCGTGATCAGGTCGATAGGCTGGCCCAGCTCCAGCAGCCGCTGCATCTCAGCAAAAATCATGCGGTGTGAGCGGTTAAAAAAATCGTCTGCGACAACGCGCTCAGAGACGTTGTCCCAGCGCTCGTTGTCCAGCATCAACCCACCCAGCACCGACTGCTCCGCTTCTATGGAGTGCGGCGGCATTTTTACGCCTTCCAGCTGCCGATCGCGGGGTTCGTTCGATTTGTTGGTGGGTTTGTTTCCTGCCATAGTGAATGCATTACCGATCGTGAAAGGGACGCGCAAGTATACCGCCCCCGGATGAACATTCACAGGAGTCAGCATGGCAAAGCGTATTCAGTTCAGTCAGCACGGTGGCCCGGAGGTTTTGCAGTGGGCAGATTTTGATCCTGCCGATCCGGCTGAGCATGAGCTGCAGGTAGAAAACCGGGCGATAGGCATCAACTATATCGACACCTATGTGCGCAGCGGGCTCTACCCGGTTTCAGCCTTTCCTTCCGGACTCGGTACCGAAGCGGCAGGCGTGGTCAGCAAAGTGGGCGCAGCGGTCACGCGTTTTCAGCCTGGCGATCGGGTGGTTTACTGTCAGGCCGCTCTGGGCGCTTACAGTGAACTTCACAACGTTGCGGAAGAGCGGCTGGCGCTGCTGCCGGAGAGTATCTCTTTTGAAACGGCGGCTGCCTCATTTCTCAAAGGGCTGACGGTCCAGTATCTGCTGCGACAAACCTGGAAAGTCAAAGCGGATGAGACGTTTCTGTTTCATGCTGCCGCAGGCGGTGTGGGTCTGATTGCCTGCCAGTGGGCCAAAGCGCTGGGTGCACATCTTATCGGCACGGTGGGTTCTGCCGAAAAAGCGCAGATTGCCAAAGCGGCTGGCGCATGGGCCACCATCAACTATCGCGAAGAGGATATTGCACAGCGCGTCAGCGAACTGACGCAGGGGAAAAAAGTGGCCGTGGTGTATGACTCTGTCGGTAAGGATACCTGGGAACCATCGCTCGACTCTCTGCAGCGCCACGGGCTGCTGGTCAGCTTTGGCAACGCCTCCGGCCCGGTAACCGGCGTGGATTTAGGAATTCTTAATAAGAAAGGCTCTCTGTTTGTCACCCGCCCGTCGCTGTTTGGCTATATCACAAACCGTGAGGAGCTGGAGCAGGCGAGCAGTGAACTCTTTTCCCTGATAGCCAGCCGCGCCATTCAGGTAAACGTACCGGAGCAGCAGAAGTTCCCGCTGCGCGATGCCATGCGCGCGCATCAGATACTGGAGAGTCGTGCGACCCAGGGCTCCAGCCTGCTGCTGCCCTGATGCAGGCAAAAAAAGAGGGCTTCCTGAAGGAAGCCCCTGATTCTTTTTTTAGTTCGCGCTGGTGTAGGGACAGCGGTACTGAATCTGTATACGTATAGTGGCAGAAAACATAAGTAAAAAATATGTTTACGTTTTATTTAGCGCCAGCGGAATTCAGCGCTGTGATCTGAGCCGCATTTTTTACCAGCCGCGTCGCTCCATCCTGCTGATTTTTCTCCTGAGCCGGTTCAGTCTGGTGCTGCTACCCGGTGTGGTAACGCTGCGCCAGACCCAGACGGCGACCACGGCCAGCAGCAGCCAGGGTAACAGTTTTATAACAAAGGCAAACAGGCCGGTTAAAAACATCAGCGCGGTGGCAACGGCTAAAGCCGCAATCACCCCCAGCAGGGAAACGCCGGTCAGCAACAGCATTAAAAAGAACCCAAGCACAAATACAATTTCCACGTCTATTCTCCTCTGTCAGGACTCTGCTGACAGATACAATTTTCGTGCCAGATCGGTTAATTTATAAGATATTGATTTAAAAGTATTTATTCAGGGCACTGCGGTAGAGGTGGTGAAAAAAACCAGGTTTCAGGCAAAATAAAACCGCACCATTTCTGCTGCGGTTTTCAGAGCGCGCTGATTACGCTTCCTGGGGGATGCGATCGGCCACCAGCGCCAGCGCGGCTTCCAGCACCCGCACATCAGCACCCGGTTTATGGGCATTTTCGCTCAGATACCGTCGCCACTGACGGGCACCCGGAATACCCTGAAACAGCCCCAGCATATGCCGGGTGACGTGCCCCAGATAAGTGCCCTGCGTCAGTTCCGCTTCGATATAGGGATACATTGAACGCACAACGGCGACCAGATCCACTGCCGGCGTTGTGCGGCCAAAAAGCTCGCGGTCAACCTGCGCCAGCACGGAAGGATTTTGATACGCTTCGCGGCCCATCATCACGCCATCCAGATGCATCAGGTGCGTCTTGGCCTCTTCCAGCGTTTTTACCCCGCCGTTGATCGCCATGGTCAGCGCCGGAAAATCACGTTTTAGCTGATAAACGCGCGGATAGTCCAGCGGCGGGATCTCCCGGTTCTCTTTGGGGCTCAGGCCTGACAGCCAGGCTTTGCGAGCGTGAATGATAAAGGTGTCGCAGCCGCCCCGCTCTGCCACGGTGCCGGTAAAGTCGCGCAGAAACGCGTAGCTGTCCTGCTCATCAATACCGATGCGGGTTTTTACCGTGACCGGAATAGAAACCACATCGCGCATCGCTTTAATGCAGTCAGCCACCAGGTTCGCATCCGCCATCAGGCAGGCACCAAAACGACCGTTCTGTACGCGGTCGGAAGGACAGCCCACGTTAAGGTTGATCTGATCGTAACCGCGCGCTTCAGCCAGTCGGGCACACTGCGCCAGCGCCGCCGGATCGCTGCCGCCCAGCTGCAGCGCAACCGGATGCTCCTCTTCGCTATAGGCAAGGTAATCGCCTTTGCCATGAATAATCGCGCCGGTCGTCACCATTTCGGTATAGAGCAGCGTATCGCCGGTCAGCTTGCGATGAAAATAGCGGCAGTGACGATCGGTCCAGTCGAGCATCGGCGCGATAGAGAAGCGTTGCGAAGAGAAGTTATCAGTCATGAAGCGCAGTAGATCCGGAGTTAAATGATGAGAAACTGCGCAATGATACCACAGCCGTCACGGACGACACAGCCGCCCGTGACAGACCCGTCAGAAGTTAAAGCCGAGCTGTACCATCGCACCCCAGGT
Organism: Pantoea sp. RIT413; assembly: GCF_003057675.2. NCBI lineage: Bacteria > Pseudomonadati > Pseudomonadota > Gammaproteobacteria > Enterobacterales > Erwiniaceae > Pantoea > Pantoea sp. RIT413. Next base: position 67,378 of record NZ_QBJB02000014.1, on the reverse strand, counting down.
ACGATCTTTACCGGCGGAGCCCGCGAGATCCAGATGCACCGCATTATTAAACGGCGACAGCCCGAGGCCGGCGGTAACCACGTTAACGTCATTTGATTTCAGATCGGCGCGATAGCCTGCCCGCAGTGCCAGCCAGTCGAGCACGCGATATTCCGCGCCTGCGCCCGCATACTGGCTGCTCTCCTGCGACTTAAAGCGTTTGGTTTCCGTCAGGTCCACATCGCCGGTCAGGGTAACCGGCCCGCGCTCCCATGCCAGTCCGGTTGTCACCAGCGGACGGATTTGATAGGTATCGCGATAGCCATTGACGACTTTGGTTTCCAGATCGCGTGAGATCAGGTTCTGCCCGGTCAGACCAAACGTCCAGTTTTCAGCAAACGCGGTTGCGAGACCGGCATCAACGTTAAAGCCGGTGTCTGAACTGCGATAGCGTCCGTTTTTAAGATCGTTTTTATCGTAGTTATAGACGCTGGCGCTGTAGTTATAGAGCCAGGTCTTCTGCAGCTTGGGCGTAATACCGAGCGAGACCGGATGACCGGCAACCGTGAACTCATGCGCCATGGCGATACCATAATCGGTGACCAGCGCTGCCAGTCCGTTCGCGCTGGAGCGCAGGTTATCCTGATCGCCCGGCTGCGGAAACGCCCCGTTTGCCAGACTATCCAGATAATCGATATCGCTCTGAGCCACATTGGCCCGGATATGGGCGGTGCCATAGGCTTTGGTAATAAAAGCAAACGGCAGCGTCGCATTGGGAACGGTGACGGCCAGCGCAACGCCAGCGGTGGCATCCGCTTTGTTACCTTTAAGCCCGCGCAGCTGATCGGCCATATCACCGGCTGCGGCACGCAGTTGCGGTACCGCATTGATGGCGGCAAACGGATCCGAGATGAGATTCGCGTTGATGTTATCAATCACGTCGCGATAGCGATCAACCGTATCGGTGATGTCATCAATGCGATCGACCAGCTTGTCTTTATCCGTCACCTGTAACCCGGCAGAGGGAAAAATAATGCCGGCGTTCTCTTCCGGCTGCGCGCGTGTCATCAGCGCGGGGTTAGCCAGCACGGCAGAGCTCCAGTGCGACGATGCGACACCGGTTCCGCCCATCGCATCATTGCGCGCATCATACCAGGTTCCCGCGGCCAGCGCTGAAGAGGAAACCAGCAGCGCGTTTAAACCAGCAAAATAAGCCACCCGGGCCAGCGTAAAGCGTGTTGTCATCATGAGGCTGCTATCACCTTAAAAAATTATTGAGTGTCGCGTAGGCGAAATAATGGTGTTAACCGCTATTCTGAATGGCGGCTAACGCTTCATTGCTGTGAACTGAAAGGGATAAGCACTGCTGTTCGCAGAATTGGACACGATTGCGTCACACTGCGCTTTTTTTAGCCACTCAGGCGAATTATTGCTCTTATAAGGCCAGTGATAACTTTAGCCTGCCTGAACCATATCGGGAATCTGGTCACTTGCAAAGCAAAAATAGCGCGCTAAACACGCTTAAAATTGCCGGATAAGTGTGATCGACAGCACGCTTCGGCCTGGGCAGGCAAAAACAGCATGGGCGGATGGAGTGTGATAAAATAACATCACCTGTTAGCCGGAGAACATTATGTCAACTCTTACCCCAGCGCAGCTGCTGACCCAGGTCGAGGCGCTCTGTCTCGATCGCGGCGTGCGTCTTACGCCACAGCGTGCCGAAGTACTGCGCCTGATGGCTGAGCAGAAAGGTTCTGTCAGCGCCTACGATCTGCTGGATCAGCTGCGTATGAGTGAGCCTCAGGCGAAGCCGCCCACGATTTACCGCGCCCTCGACTTTTTGCTGGAGCAGGGATTTATCCACCGCGTGGAGTCCAACAACAGCTATGTGGTCTGCCATCATTTCAATGAGCCGGCCCACAGCTCTGTCATGCTGGTTTGCGACAGCTGTGCCGCAGTGAGTGAACAGCAGGCGCACGGCGTGGAAAAAATCATTGCGGGACTGGCTGACCAGGCAAACTTCAGCCTGCGCCATACGGTAATTGAAGCGCACGGCCTGTGCGAAAACTGTGCGGAAATTGCCGCCTGTACACAGCACGCCAGCTGCGCGCACGATCATGAAGCGATGAGTAAAAAACGCGGCAAAAAGGGCTGAGCACACGCCTGAAGGCATGCGGGCGGATTATGCTCTGAAGCGGGGTGGCACTAGCTGTGTGGATCGTTGTGCCGGCTTTCCCATTCGTTTACTTCGCGCTCCGCTTCTGCTCTGGCATAGCCGTAGCGCTCCTGAATTTTGCCGATCAGCTGCTCGCGTCTGCCTTCGATCACGCTCAGGTCATCATCGGTCAGCTTGCCCCACTGCTCTTTGCATTTTCCTTTAAACTGTTTCCAGCTGCCACTCGCTTCATCTCTGTTCATTGCATCTCTCCCCGGTTTGCTGAGCCAGACGGTATGCCACCACAGCGCGGGCTGAAACGCCGTATAACCCGCGTGCTGTCACGTTAAGGTTAACCGCTGCAGCACAAACTGCCAGTTTTGTGCGCTGCTGGCCGATCGGCTGACATCACACGCTGAACCAGCTGTCGCGCTGCCAGTGATGACGCCAGATCAGTCCGAGCGTAATGCCTCTCAGCGCGAGGAATACGGTAATAGCCAGCCATAAACCATGATTTCCGAGCCACGGCAGCGTCAGCAGCGTCAGCGCATAGCCCAGCGCCGCCAGCAGCATGCTGTTGCGCATATCCCGGCCGCGCGTGGCTCCGATAAACATCCCATCCAGCAGATAGCACCAGACGCCAGCCAGCGGCAGGATCACCTGCCAGATAAGATAGCGGTCGGCCGCCTCACGCAGCGACTCAATCGAGGTCAGCAGCGCAACAATTGCCGGGCCGCAGAGGGCGTAAATCACAGCGAACAGCAGCGCCACAATGCCCGCCTGCCGGCAGGCGGCATACCAGATCAGCCGCAGCCGGCTGCGATCGCCTGCGCCGGTCGCCTCACCGGAGCAGGCTTCCACCGCATACGCAAAACCATCCAGCGCATAGGCAGTAAAAGTCAGGAACATTAGCAATACCGCATTGACGGCGACCACGTCAGCGCCGAGTCGCGCGCCCAGTAGCGTCAGTGAGGCGAAGCAGAGCTGCAGCAGCAGCGAACGCAGCATGATGTCGCGGTTAAGCCGGAACAGGCGCGCGGCGTCGCCGCGCCAGCTGGCTTTAAGCAGCGAAAATGATATGCCGCGCAGCGCCAGCACCCGCGCCACCATCCAAACCCCCACGGCCAGCGTCACATAGTCCGCGACGGCGGTGGCCGCTGCGGCGCCCGCCACGCCCCAGTGCCACTGCAAAACAAACAGCAGATCGAGCAGGATATTCACGACGTTGCCGGTGATAAGCAGCACCACCGGCGCGCGCGCATACTGTACGCCGAGCAGCCAGCCGAGGATCACCAGGTTTGCCAGCGTGGCAGGCGCGCTGAGCCAGCGGATAGCGATAAAGGTTTGCGCCTGCTGCTGCACCGCCTCGCTGCCGCCCATCAGCGCGGCTGCCAGCTCGCTGACCGGCGTTCGTAGCACAATGAACAGCACGCCTGCCGCCAGGGCAATCAGCATCGGCTGGATCAGCGCCCGCGCCAGCGCTGGCTTATTGCCGGCGCCAAACGCCTGCGCCGTCAGGCCAGTAGTGCTCATGCGCAAAAAGAGCAGCAGCATAAAGACAAAGCTGGTGGCCGTTGCGCCCACGGCTACGCCGCCGAGGTAAACCGGGCTGTCGAGGTGGCCAATGATAGCCGTATCCACAATGCCCAGCAGCGGTACGCTGATATTAGAGAGGATCATGGGCAGCGCCAGGCGCCAGAGCGTGCGATCAGAAGAGGTAAACAGCGGCATCAGCCAGTCCTGTTATTGCGGGCAACGCGCCTCATGCAGCTGCACGGCGCCACGGTTGGAAGCAGAGGGGTAATATAGCAGACCGCGGCCTGTGCAGGCACAGACCGCAGCGGGGGGACTAACCAGGTATTACAGCCATTCACCGGTGCGGACAATACCGACAGCCAGACCTTCAACGGTCAGAGACTGCTGGCGCGTATCCACTTCGATAGGCTGAAAATCGCTGTTTTCCGGCAGCAGATGCACGATAGCACCCTGCTTTTTCCAGCGTTTTACGGTGACTTCGTCATCAATGCGCGCTACCACGACCTGGCCATTACGCACATCCTGGGTTTTATGCACGGCAAGCAGATCGCCATCCATAATTCCGATATCTTTCATCGACATGCCGCTAACGCGCAGCAGAAAATCCGCGCTCGGCTTGAACAGGTTAGCATCGACCTGATAGTGGGTCTCGATGTGCTCCTGAGCCAGCAGCGGCTCGCCGGCAGCGACACGCCCGATCAGCGGCAGTCCGCCGCTTGTCTCTTCTTCCATCAGCAAGCGAATGCCGCGCGAGGCGCCAGAGACAATCTCAATGACCCCTTTACGCGCCAGCGCTTTCAGGTGCTCTTCAGCTGCATTGGGTGAGCGGAAGCCCAGCTGTGAAGCAATTTCAGCACGCGTTGGCGGCATGCCGGTTGAATTAATATGGTCGCGAATCAGGTCATAGACCTGCTGCTGCCTGCTGGTTAACGCTTTCATCCCGCCCCCTGGTTGTTTATACAGTCGCTGTGAGTATATACAGGTATTGGCGAAATGAAAACCGCAGCTGCGGCAAAAATCAGCGATATCTCGGTACGGGCGGCCTTAATATGCGCGCGGCCAGAGCAGCGTGATCCAGACAAACAGCGCGAGAAGGATCGTCAGCAGCACGGCGGCAGAACCCATATCCTTGGCGCGGCCCGCCAGCGGATGACGCTCCTGGCCGATTCTGTCGACCACCGCCTCAATCGCGCTGTTGAGGATTTCCACTACCACCACCAGTATCACCGAACCAATCAGCAGCACGCGCGTCACTGCGTCCACATCCAGCCAGCAGGCGACGACCACCGCAATCACCGCTGCAACGGCCTCCTGACGAAAGGCCGCTTCATGTTGCCAGGCCGCGCGAATGCCCTGCCAGGAGTAGCCCGCCGCTTTGATGATACGCAGCAGGCCGGTAACGTTATTTGCCATGAATAGGGAACCCTTGAGTAATTTTGGCGTCAATGAGTGCGCAGCGTGCGATGGCACAGCCACAGATCTTCGCTGCACTTTCTGGTATGCTTGCCGCGCTTTGCTAACAAGAGGCTTCAAGTTGTCTATGTCAGGTTGGCGTAAACTCTATTACAAATTATTGAATTTACCACTCTCTATTTTGGTAAAAAGTAAGGTCATACCGACCGATCCGGTTTCGGAGCACGGTATCGATCCCACCCGTCCCGTAATGTATGTTTTGCCTTATGATTCAAAGGCGGACCTGCTTACATTGCGTAACCAGTGTCTGCGGCTTGATCTGCCCGATCCGCTCGCGCCGCTGGAGATTGACGGCACGCTGCTGCCGCGTCATGTGTTTATCCATGATGGCCCGCGTGTCTTTCCTTACTACGTGGCGAACCCGGAGTCAGTGAAACTGTTTCACGACTATCTGGATCTGCACCGTAATAACCCGCAGCTGGATGTCCAGATGCTGCCGGTGGCGGTGATGTTTGGCCGTGCGCCAGGGCGTGAAATTCAGGGCGAGCCTACGCCGCATCTGCGCGTACTGAATGGCGTACAGAAGTTTTTCGCCATTCTCTGGCACGGCCGCGACAGCTTCGTCCGCTTCTCTTCCACCGTCTCGCTGCGCCAGATGGCGACCGAACACGGCACGGATAAGTCGATTGCGCAGAAGCTGGCGCGCGTGGCGCGTATTCACTTTGCCCGCCAGCGTCTGGCTGCGGTAGGACCCAGCCTGCCCGCCCGTCAGGATCTGTTCAACAAGCTGCTGCAGTCGAAGGCGATTGAAAAAGCGGTTGAAGATGAAGCGCGCAGCAAAAAGATTTCGCATGAAAAAGCGCAGCAAAACGCCGTTGAGATGATGGAAGAGATCGCGGCAGACTTCTCATATGAGGCGATCCGCGTTACCGACCGCATCATGGGCTGGCTCTGGAGCCGCCTCTATCAGGGCATAAGCGTCAACGGCGGCGAGCGCGTGCGTCAGCTGGCGCAGGATGGTCATGAAATAGTCTATGTGCCCTGCCATCGCAGCCATATGGATTACCTGCTGCTCTCCTACGTGCTTTATCATCAGGGGCTGGTGCCGCCGCACATCGCTGCCGGTATCAATCTCAACTTCTGGCCAGCCGGCCCCATTTTCCGCCGGCTGGGGGCCTTCTTTATTCGCCGTACCTTTAAGGGCAATAAACTCTACTCCACCGTATTCCGCGAATATCTGGGCGAGCTGTTCAGCCGCGGTTACTCGGTTGAGTACTTTGTTGAGGGCGGACGCTCGCGTACTGGCCGCCTGCTCGATCCTAAAACCGGCACGCTCTCAATGACGCTGCAGGCGCTGCTGCGCGGCGGCAGCCGCCCGATTACGTTTGTACCGATCTATATCGGCTATGAGCACGTAATGGAAGTGGGTACTTACGCCAAAGAGCTGCGCGGCGCGGCCAAAGAGAAAGAGGGCTTTGTACAGATGGTGCGCGGCCTGCGTAAGCTGCGCAATCTCGGTCAGGGCTACGTTAACTTTGGCGAACCGCTGCCGCTGGTTAACTACCTGAACAAGCATATTCCCGAGTGGCGCGAGGCGATCGACCCTATCGATCCGCAGCGTCCCGCGTGGATGACGCCAGCGGTAAACGATATCGCTGCCCGCCTGATGGTGCGCATTAACGAAGCGGGTGCGGCCAACGCCATGAATCTGTGTGTGACCGCGCTGCTTGCGTCGCGCCAGCGCTCTCTGACGCGTGAGCAGCTGACGGAGCAGCTGGAGTGCTACACTCAGCTGCTGCGCAACGTGCCCTATTCACCGGAAGCGACGGTGCCCGATCTGAGCGCCGAAGCGCTGCTGGATCACGCGATGGGCATGAACAAGTTTGAAACCGAGCAGGACAGCATTGGCGATATCATTATTCTGCCGCGCGAGCAGGCCGTGCTGATGACCTACTACCGGAATAACATTCAGCACATGCTGGTGATGCCGTCGCTGATTGCCGCGATTGTGCAGCAGCACCGCGAAATCAGCGAAGCAGAGCTTTTGCGCCAGGTAAGCCTGGTCTATCCGATGCTGAAAAGTGAACTGTTCCTGCGCTGGGAAAATGCCGAACTGCCAGCGCTGCTCAGTGCGCTGTGTGCGGAGATGGCGCGACAGGGGCTGGTAACGCAGCTGGATGGGCAGATTAAGCTGAGCACCGCGCGCTATCGCTCGCTGCAGCTGCTGGCAGCCGGTATTCGCGAAACGCTGCAGCGCTTTGCGATCACTTTCGCCATTCTCAGTGCCAAACCCACGATCAACCGTGGCACGCTGGAGAAAGAGAGCCGCACGCTGGCGCAGCGTCTGTCAGTGCTGCACGGTATCAATGCGCCGGAGTTCTTTGATAAGGCGGTATTTACCACGCTGGTACTGACGCTGCGCGATGAGCGCTATATCAGCGACTCAGGTGATGCCGATGCGGAGCGCACGCACGCGATGTGGCAGATGCTGGCGGAGCTGGTCACCAGCGATGTGCGTCTGACAATTGAGAGTGCAGTCGCACACGAGTAAGGCAAGGCAGGGACGCAGGATGCGTCCCTGCCGGTTCAGAACAGCGCCAGAAACGGCTGCGTATTCAGCAGCACGCCAGCAAACAGCACCAGTCCCACATAGTTATTGTTCAGAAAGGCCTGAAAGCAGGCGTCGCGTTCGCGGCGGGCGATCAGGCTCTGCTGATAGACAAACAGCGCGCCGGCAGCCAGCAGTGACCAGTAGAATGCCCCGTTCAGATTCAGCATACTTCCCACCAGCGCCATCAGCCCCAGCGTGGCCAGCTGCAGCAGGCCAATAATCAGCTTGTCAAAACGACCAAACAGAATCGCCGTAGATTTAACGCCTATCTTCAAATCGTCATCGCGATCCACCATGGCGTACTGGGTATCGTAGGCCACCGTCCAGCAGATGTTAGCGAAGAACACCAGCCAGCAGACTAAAGGTAAGGACTCACTTACTGCAGCCCACCCCATCGGGATCGCCCAGCCAAAGGCTGCGCCGAGCACCACCTGCGGCAGATGGGTATAGCGTTTCATAAAGGGGTAGACCCAAGCCAGCGCCAGCCCGCCGAAAGAGAGCAGGATGGTCATGCGATTCATGGTCAGCACCAGCATAAACGCCAGCAGGCCCAGCGCAGCAAACAGCAGCTTTGCCTCTTTTTCTGAAACCGCCCCGCTCGCCAGCGGCCGGCCGGCGGTGCGTTTGACGTGACCATCCACTTTGCGATCGGCGTAATCATTGATGACGCAGCCGGCAGCGCGCATAACGATGACGCCAAGCACAAACACAATCAGCACCGGCAGCGGCGGCACCGCCATGCCAGCCAGCCATAGCGCCCAGAGCGTAGGCCACATCAGCAGCAGCGTGCCGATAGGTTTGTCGATGCGCATCAGGCGGCTGTAAGCCTGCCATTTGCTTACGGATAATGATTTTTGCACGGGTCTCATCCTTGCTGCAGCGCGCGGTAAAGCGGCGATGCCGGTAAAAAAAGTTCAGTTAACAGAAGGGGCTTATCCGACAGGCGCAGGCGCGAACGCCGTCCCCACAGATCGCCGGCCTGGCCGGGATGAATAAAATCGCGGCTCAGCGCTGAAGAGGCAAAAAGATAGCGCCCCAGCGGGCGTGTGCCAAGTTGCTGCAGCATCTGCTCCGGTCCCTGCAGCGTACTCTCGGGCACTACGGTGCGGCCCAGCAGCCACGGCTCGCCGTCGCCGCACAGCACGATTTCGCGCAGCCAGAAGCGCGTATCGTTCGGCAGAAAAGCCGCTTCTGCTGCGACCTCCGCCGCGCTGACAAAGCCTTCACGGATGGGTTGAACGGTAACCTGCCGGCAGTGCTGCTCAAAACGGCGCGTCATGGAATCTTCTTCCATCAGCCAGTCGGTCAGCGGTGCGGGCAGCAGCGAGGAGGCGGGTAACCACTGCAAGGCATATAACTGGCGCAGCGCATCGTGCGACATCAGGCGATCTCCGGCAAAAAAGTTGCCTTAGTTTACCGCAGAGCGCGGCCGCTGGCACGGCCGCGAGCGCCGGAGATGATAAGGGACGTTATTCGCGCTTCAGCCGGTTGCTGTTTGCCAGCCACAGCGTGACCACCAGAATCAGGATCGCAGCGGAATAGCAGAGCGTGTCGAACGGGTTTTTGTGGTCAACGATAATCAGCCGGATAATGGCGGTGATCCCGATATAAACAAAGTAGCGCAGCGGAAAGTGATAGCCCGACTGAAAATATTTCACAATCAGCGCGATAAATTCAAAGTAGAGAAAGTAGATCACAATGCCTTCAATCAGCAGATAGGATGACGCCTGTTCACCGGTGCTGAACAGCACGTTAGCCAGATGAATCGTCTCCTTGCCGAGAAACACCACCAGGATCACGGCCAGGATTAACAGGCCGAGGTTAAGTACCCACTGCAGCACCGTCGCGATGAGCTGACCGGCGGCTGATTTATCTGTCATTGCTGCGTCCTTAATGCGCAAATGAGAAGAGCGCTATCATGCTGCAATGTGATCTGAATCACAATATGACGTTAAGGTGGCGGTTCTCCGTCAGGGGCAGCGTAAACGCCGTGGATATCTCATCGCAGTGAACCGGATTCAGCTACAGTTAACAGGTCGACGCCGCTTCAGGTTATTTATATCTAACGAAAAATTCATGCGGTGCGCTACCGGTCTTCCCCCGCTGCCGTGTTTGCCAGGCAGGCAGCTGGCTGCTTTTTGCCTGGCATACAGGAGCCTGCGACCGTGCTAACTCTGCTTAATCTGCTTTCTGCTGTCGCACTGCTGGTCTGGGGCACCCACATTGTGCGTACCGGCATCATGCGCGTGTACGGCGCCGATCTGCGCCGGGTACTGAGCCGCAGCGTGGAAAAAAAACCGATGGCTTTTCTGGCCGGCATTGGCGTTACCGCTCTGGTACAGAGCAGCAACGCCACTACGCTGCTGGTCACCTCGTTTGTGGCGCAAAACCTGGTCAGCCTGACACCTGCCCTGGTGGTGGTACTGGGGGCTGACGTCGGCACGGCCATTATGGCGCGCGTGCTGACCTTCGATCTCTCCTGGCTCTCCCCGCTGTTTATCTTTTTTGGCGTGGTCTTTTTTCTCAGCCGCAAACAGACGCGCGTCGGACAGATGGGCCGTGCTGCCATTGGTCTCGGGCTGATCCTGCTGGCGCTGCAGCTGATTGTCACCGCAGCACGTCCGATAACGCAGGCTTCGGGCGTGCAGGTGCTCTTCTCCACCCTGACCGGCGATACGCTGCTGGACGCCCTGATTGGCGCCGTTTTTGCCATCATCAGCTACTCGAGCCTGGCGGCGGTGCTGATCACCGCGACCCTGACGGCCGCCGGGGTGATCTCATTTAAGGTGGCGCTCTGTCTGGTCATTGGTGCCAACCTCGGCAGCGGCCTGCTGGCGATGATCAACGCCAGCGGTTCTAATGCGGCTGGCAAGCGGGTGGCGCTCGGCAGCCTGCTGTTCAAGCTTATCGGCAGCATTGCGGTACTGCCGTTTGTTGATTTTATTGCTGAGCTGCTGGATCGGCTGCCGGTGAATGATGAAGAGCTGGTGATCTTTTTCCACGTTTTCTACAACCTGGCACGCTGCCTGATCATGGTGCCGTTTGCGGCACCGATGGCGCGACTCTGCCAGCGTATGATTTCTGACGATGCAGAGCATCAGGCGCATCTCAAGCCCAGACATCTGGATAAAAGCGCGCTGGATACGCCTGCGCTGGCGCTGGTCAATGCCGCGCGTGAGACCCTGCGCATGGGCGACGTGCTGGAGCAGATGCTGGAGTCGTTCAGCCGCGTAGTCCGGGGCGAACTGCGTGAATCGCACCGGGTGCGGCAGCTGGATGATGATGTTGACGTGCTCTATACCGCGATCAAACTCTATCTGGCCCGCATGCCGCGCGAAGATCTGGCAGAGGAGGATGCGCGGCGCTGGGCTGAAATTATTGAGATGGCGCTGAATCTTGAACAGGCGGGTGACATCATTGAGCGCATGAGCGGTGACGTTGCGGATAAATCGTTGCAGGCGCGGCGGGCCTTTTCGGCAGAAGGGCTGGAAGAGCTGAATACACTGCAGGAGCAGGTGCTGAATAACCTGCGCCTGAGCCTCTCGGTATTTCTGTCGCATGATATCACCAGCGCGAAACGTCTGCGGCGGGCCAAACATCGCTTCCGTATTCTGATCCGCCGTTTCTCTCACTCGCACGTGGAGCGGCTGCATCTGAATAATGTGCAGAGCATTGAGACCAGTTCGCTGCATCTGGGGCTGCTGGGAGATATGAAGCGCCTTAATTCGCTGTTCTGCGCGGTGGCTTACACCGTTCTCGACCAGCCAGATGATGAGCGGGAAGTAGATTAAGGTAAGCACGCAGAGGCGCATTTATACGCCCCTGGTTTAGGGTGTGCACGGTATCAACCGCCACTAACGGCGTTATTTAATCCCGTAGGGGGCGCATTTATGCGCCCCTGGTTTAGGGTGTGCACGGTATCAATCGCCATAAATGATTCGGTGCGGGCATCGGCCAGGGCGTCATTAATGACGCCCCTACGAGAGCGATGTAGGGGGCGCATTTATGCGCCCCTGGTTTATTTACGATAACAAACTAAACGCAATCATGCCGACGATGGCGCCGGTGGTGCCGAGGATGGTCTCCATCAGCGTCCAGGTCTTTAGCGTCTCGCCCTCGGTGGCACCGGTAAAGCGGCCAAACAGCCAGAAGCCGGCATCGTTGACGTGGCTGATAATAATTGAGCCACCGCCGATACAGATTGAGAGCGCCGCGAGCTGCGCGCCGCTGTAGTGCAGCGGTTCGATCACCGGCATCACCAGCCCTACGGTGGTCAGACAGGCCACGGTTGCAGAGCCCTGAATAACCCGGATAGCGCCCGCCAGAATAAAGCAGGCCAGCGCGATCGGCATACCGGCGCCGGTCAGCGCGTGACCCAGCACCGGCCCCACGCCAGAGTCAACCAGCACCTGCTTAAAGACGCCGCCGGCACCGATAACCAGCAGAATAATGCCGGCGGGCTGCAGCGCGCTGCCGCACACCTGCATCACCTTCTCTTTATCCATGCCCTGCCGGTACGCCAGGCCATAGATCGCCACCAGCAGCGCCAGCAGAATCGCGGTAAACGGATGGCCAATAAATTCCAGCCATTCGTAAAGCCGGGTATCCGGCGTGGTAAAGCGCGCACCGATGGTTTTCAGCCCGACCAGCAGCAGCGGAAACAGGATCAGAGAGAGGCTGAAACCAAATGAGGGCAGCCTGCCCTCGTCCACATCCGGCTGATGATCTTCCGGCGGCGCGCTGAAGCTGACGTGGCGGGCGATCAGGCTGCCAAACAGCGGCCCGGCGATCAGCATCCCCGGAATGGCTGCGCAGAGTCCCAGCAGGATCATCCAGCCAAAATCAGCGTGCATTTGTGCCGCCAGCAGCATCGGCGCAGGTCCCGGCAGCAGAAACGCCGCCGCCGCCGCCACGCCGGCAAACAGCGGGATCACCAGCTTCACCAGGTTGTCATGCGTGCGGCGCGCCACCGCAAAGGCGATGCTGATCAGCAGCACCACCGCAACTTCAAAAAACAGCGGCAGCGCGCAGATCAGCCCGGCGATCCCCATCGCATAGTGCGCCCGGCTCTCGCCAAAGGTTTTCAGCATCCGGATAGCGATCTGATCCACCGCACCGGTTTCATGCAGAATTTTGCCGAACATTGCGCCAAGCGCTACGACGATGGCAAGAAAGCCCAGCGTGCCGCCCATGCCTTTCTGCATCGTATCGGCGATCTGATCGAGTGGCATACCGGAGAAAAGTCCGGCGCCAATAGAAACTAACATCAGGGCGACAAAGGCGTGCATCCGCGCTTTCATTACCAGAAACAGCAGCAGCAGGACAGAGCCTGCTGCGGTTAACACCAGCGTTGCGGTACTCATTACTCGCCCTTGTTGATTGCATCCCTGATGGTCGCAACCGTAGCTGCAACAACGTCATCCAGCGAGTGATTGATATCCACCATCAGGACATCTGCCTCATCTGTGCCAGGTTCCTGCAGCGTGGCAAACTGCGTTACCAGCATCTGCGGCTTGAAGAAGTGACCCTTACGGGCTTTGAGGCGGGTTTCAATGGTTTCGAAATCGCCTTTCAGATAGATAAATTTCAGGTTGTGATTGCCCTGGCGCAAAATGTCACGATAGGACTTTTTCAGCGCCGAGCAGACGATAATCGACACCGCCTGAGTGCGCTGCATGGCAAAAGCCGCGTCGTTCAGCGCCTGCAGCCACGGCTGGCGATCGTTGTCATCCAGCGGATGGCCTTCCGCCATTTTCATGATGTTGCTGCGCGGATGAAGGAAATCTCCATCCAGAAAAGCGGTATTCAGTTCGTGTGATACCCGATTAGCAACGACAGACTTTCCGCTGCCGGATACACCCATCAGGATAAAAACGTGATGTGATGAAGATGGCGTGATCATAGTTTTGCGCTCCGGCAGCTTATTCTGCCAATGTTACCGATAACAAATCTGTCATTCATTGTCGGAGTGCGTCCCGATGCTGACAACCCTCGTCAGCCGGAAAAGCGTAAAAGTGTGAAGTGGCTCATACAATCGCCAAAATCAGATGCTGTCACCTTCAGCAATCTCAAAGCCGATATCGAGCGGGCCGCTAAATGAACGATCGCCACCAATGCGCGCCAGCAGCATGGCAGCCGCCTCGCTCCCCATCCGTTCGCGCGGTGTCAGCACGGTTGCCAGCCGCGGCGTCACGACCTGCGTAATATCGTGACCATGAAAGCCCGCGATCGCCATCTGCTCCGGCACGCGCAGCCCCTGACGCTGGCATTCAAACATGGCGCCTACGGCCAGGTCATCGTTAGTACAGAACAGACTGTCGGTTGCCGGATAGCGCTTTTGCGCCTCGCACAGCAGCTGCGCGCCGGCGCTGAAGGAAGAGGCGTCTTCCATCATCACGCTGTGCGGCGTCAGCCCCGCCTCGCGCATTGCCTGTTCATATCCCTGCTGCTTCTGCAGCGTACGTTCATCGAGCCGCGCCCCCAGGTAGACCGTATGGCGATGCCCTTTCTTCAGGATAGCCTGCGTCATCTGTCGCGCCGCTTCGACATTATCAAATCCCACCGCCATATCCAGACACGGCGTGACGCTGTCCATGATCTCAATGACCGGGATCCCGGCTACCTCCAGCATGCGCAGCGTACCGGTGGTATGGGTGCGTTCGGTTAAGATCACGCCGTCAATATTCCAGCCCAGCAGCGAGCGCAGCTGCCGCTCCTCTTTTTCCGGATTGTAGCCAAAGTGCGCGACCAGCGTCTGATATCCCGCCTCATCGGTCACGGTTTCAATTCCGCGCAGCACGTCAGCAAAGACCTGGTTGGTCAGGGAGGGCAGCAGCACGCCAATGGCGCGGCTGGTGGCGTTTGAGAGCATATCGGGTGCACGATTAGGGATATAGCCCAGCTCATCCAGCGCGACGGCAATTTTGTCACGCAGCGCGGCGGAGACCCGCTCCGGGTCGCGCAGATAGCGACTGACGGTCATTTTGGTGATGCCGACGCGATCGGCGACGTCCTGTAATACCGGTCTTTTCTTCTTCATCGTATGCACCTGAGGCCAGAGATAGGCTGAGTTTATCACTATTTTTACCGCTTCCGTGTCTGGTGCCCGCCCGCATGCCGGATGGGTCGATTGGCGATAAAAAAAGCCAGCACGCAGGCTGGCTAAACAATACCGGAAGCAGTATCGGACTTACCGGCGATTAATAACCGGCGCTGAGATCGTCAACCGAACGCGGATCGGAGGCGCCGTAGCGCATGCCATCAGGACCGATCATGATGCTCTGCGTGCTGCCCATTGCCGGCAGCACCTTCACGTGCTGGCCTTTCGCTTCCAGCAGGCGCAGCGTATCGGGACTGAAGCCTTTCTCCACGCGCAGCTGATCGGGCAGCCACTGATGATGAAAACGCGGCGCGTTAGTCGCTTCCGCCACGTTCATCCCGAAATCGATGCTGTTAACCACCATCTGCAGCACGGTCGTGATGATCCGGCTGCCGCCCGGGCTGCCGGTGACCAGCCAGGTTTTCCCCTCTTTGGCCACAATCGTCGGTGACATGGAGGAGAGCGGACGCTTCGCCGGCTGAATCGCATTCGCCTCGCCGCCGACCAGACCGTAAACGTTTGGCGTACCCGGCTTCGCGGAGAAATCATCCATTTCGTTGTTCATCAGGATGCCGCTGTTGCCTGCCACGATCCCGCTGCCAAAGTAGGTGTTCAGGGTATAGGTTACCGCCACAGCGTTGCCCGCTTTATCCACCACCGAGAAGTGGGTGGTCTGATTGCTCTCGTACGGTGCCAGCTTACCCGGTTTGATCTCTGACGACGGCCGCGCTTTGCTGACATCGATCTGCTGCGCCAGGGTCCTGGCATAGGCTTTGCTGGTCAGCGCCTGCTGCGGCACTTTAACGAAATCGGGATCGCCAAGATACTCTGAGCGATCGGCGTAAGCGTACTTCTCCGCTTCTGCCATGACCTGCATGGCGTCTGCGCTGCCAAAGCCCCACTTCGCCAGATCGAAGTTCTCCAGGATATTCAGGATCTGCATAATGTGGATCCCGCCCGATGAGGGTGGCGGCATAGAGAACACTTCATAGCCGCGGTAGGTGCCGCTGACCGGTTTACGCTCTACGGCACGGTAAGCGGCGAGATCCGCTTTGCCAATCAGCCCGCCGTGCTGTGCCATCTCGCTGGCGATCTCATCAGCAATGCGGCCGGTATAAAACGCATCGGCTCCCTGCTGCGCAATCAGCTGCAGGCTGCGCGCCAGGTTCTTCTGCACCAGCCGATCGCCTTTCTGGTAAGGTCTGCCATCCGCTTTGTAAAAAATTGCCCGGCTGGTGGCGTGATTGATCAGGTTCTCTTTGCCATAGGTGGCGAGATCGTCCGCCAGCGCATCGTTGACGATAATGCCGTCACGCGCCAGCTTTATAGCCGGGGCCAGCAGCGTGCGCAGCGGCAGCGTGCCATACTTCTTTGCCGCCAGCGCAAATCCCGCAACCGTACCCGGCGTACCAGACGCCAGGTGAGAAGTAAGTGATAACTTACTATCCGCATTACCCTGCTTATCAAGGAACATATCGCGCGAGGCGCGCGCCGGCGCCATTTCACGAAAGTCGATAGCAGCAGTCCGCCCGGACGCCGTGCGCAGCAGCATAAAGCCGCCACCGCCGAGATTACCCGCCTGCGGATGAGTAACGGCCAGCGCAAAGCCCACGGCGATCGCCGCATCCACCGCATTGCCGCCCTGTCGGAGAATATCCACGCCCACCTGCGTTGCCATCGCATCCACCGAAGCGACCATGCCGTGCTGCGCCTTTACCGGATGAAAGGTGTCGCTGTCAACGCCATAGGAGATCGGCGGCGCGCTTGCGGGCGCCGCAGCAGCCCCCTGCACCACGGTAAAACTCATTAACATCGCCCAGCTCAACTGGCGCAACCTGCCTGCTGTCCTCATCCTGCCACCATCCTTTTCAGTTGTTTACATTTGTTATTTATCGATGCAAGTGTTTGCTAAAGCAGTAAAAACATAACACTTAACGCAAATTGCACGCACGCCCGATTTCAGGCTTTGTGATATCGCATAAACTTATGATTAAGAGGCAGGCGGCCTGCGGGCCGCCTGTTTACACAGCAGGTCAGACGATCGGAGGGAATAATGAAAACATGGCTTATTGCGCTGGCAGCCCTGCTGCCGCTGAGCGGTATGGCAAATACGCTGAATAACAATAATGTGAATCAGCCCGGCTATAACCCAAGCCAGCAGCGTATGCAGACCCAGATGCAGACCCAGCAGCAGCAGCAGCAGCGCCTGCTGCATCAGGATCAGCAGCGGCAGACGCAAAATATGCAGCGGCAGCTGCAGGAAAAACGCGACAGCACCCGGCAGCAGGTACTGCAGTCGCAGCCGGGTCAGAATACGCAGCAGAACGGCACCATGCCGAATAACAACTAACTGAAATCGGGACCGATAATGTCGATGCGGTCGGTGCAGATGGCATCCACACCCCAGCTCAGCAGCTCGCGGGCACGCGCGGGCTGGTTAACCGTATAGGCCAGGATACGCAACCCGGCTGCCTTCAGCAGCGCGGTGCGCTCCGCGTCGAGCAGCCGGTAATTCAGGTGAATCGACACACACTTCAGCTGGCTGGTCAGCGTCTGCCATGCGTCATCCCACTCATCCAGCAGCAGACCGCGCGGCAGCTCTGGCGCAGCCTGCTGTGCTGCCGCCAGCGCTTCAGGTGAGAATGAGGAGAGCAGCGGAGGTGTCTGCCCCTGCCAGAGCTTACGGGCGGCGAGCGCCACGGCAGCGCCCGTCTCCGCGTCGGTGCCGGTGGTGGGTTTAATTTCGATGTTCGCCATCATTCGGTGCTGACGACAGCGCGCCGCCACGTCCGTCAGCAGCGCCAGCGGCTCGCCCGTAAACGCCCCACTGAACCAGTCGCCGGCATCGAGCTGTGCCAGCTGCGCCCACGTCTGTTCGCCCGCCACGCCCCAGCCGCTGCTGGTGCGATCGAGCGTGTCATCGTGCAGCAGAAAGATCTGTTTATCCTGCGAGAGTTTGGCATCAAACTCAATCATGGTATGGCCATAACGCGCGCCGGTATCAATTGCCGCCAGCGTGTTTTCCGGCGCGAGTTTACCGCCGCCGCGATGGGCCACAATTTTCGGGTAGGGCCAGTTGTTGTTACTCATTCCAGACGTTTTCCATGAACAGCATCGAAGAAGTGTAACGCATCCGGCGGCAGATGCAGCCACAGCGTGCTGCCCGCCTGCGGACGTTCGCTGTGCGGCAGCCGTACCACCAGCCGCGCCTGACCAAGATGGCCGTGTGCCAGGTTATCCGCGCCGAGGATCTCCAGCGTATCGACCACCAGCGGCACGCCGCCTGCTTCACGCGAAGAGAGATGAATATGCTCAGGACGGATGCCGAGCGTCAGCGGCCTGTTAGCCCACTGCGGCCGTCTCTCGCCCAGCGGCAGGCTGTTCAGCGCATCCAGCGTAAAGTGCAGGCCATCGCGGCTGATCTCTCCTGGCAGCAGGTTCATCGCCGGGGAGCCGATAAAGGCGGCAACAAACTGGCTGGCCGGACGCTCATAAACCTCTACCGGCGTGCCAACCTGCTCCACAATCCCTTTGTTCATCACCATCACCCGCTCCGCCAGCGTCATCGCCTCAACCTGATCGTGCGTGACGTAAAGGCTGGTGGTTTTCAGACGGCGGTGCAGCTGCTGCAGTTCAAGACGCATCTGCACGCGCAGGCGCGCATCAAGGTTGGAGAGGGGTTCATCGAACAGGAAGACAGCCGGTTCACGCACGATAGCGCGTCCCATCGCCACACGCTGCCGCTGCCCGCCCGAGAGTTCACGCGGTCGCCGGTTCAGCAGGTGGTCAAGCTCCAGACTACGCGCGGTCTCCAGCACGCGCTGGGCGATCTGCGCTTTGCCCATGCCGCGGATTTTCAGGCCATAGCCCATGTTTTCGCCTACCGTCATATGCGGGTAGAGCGCGTAGTTCTGAAACACCATCGCAATGCCGCGATCTTTCGGCTCCATCTCCGTGACCCGCTGCTCAGCAATAAAAATGTCGCCGGAGCTGACGCGCTCGAGTCCGGCCACCATGCGCAGCAGCGTCGACTTGCCGCAGCCGGAGGGCCCCACCATCACCATAAACTCGCCCTCGTTGATGGTGATGGTTAGCGGCTGGATCACCGCATTTTTGCCGTCATACGATTTCGTCACGCTCTGTAAGGTTACGCCTGCCATCTATTTCTCATTCTCCACCAGGCCACGCACAAACGCGCGCTGCATTACAAGAACCACCACAACCGGTGGGATCAGGGTTAATAACATCGCCGCCATCACTTCATTCCACTGCGTCGGGCCGCCGCTGGTGTTGATCATGCTTTTTACCCCCGCCACGGCGGTGCTCAGACTGGCATCATTGATAATCAGCAGCGGCCAGAGATACTGATTCCAGCCGTAGATAAAGGTGATCACAAACAGCGCGGCAAGATTGGTTTTTGACAGCGGCAGAACAATGTCCCAAAAGAAGCGCATCGGCCCGGCACCGTCAATGCGCGCGGCTTCAATCAGCTCGTCCGGCAGCGACAGGAAGAACTGGCGGAACAGAAAGGTGGCCGTTGCCGACGCCATCAGCGGCAGCGTCAGCCCGCTGTAGCTGTCGAGCAGATTAAGGGTAGCGATCACCTCAACCGTCGGGAAGATACGCACTTCAACCGGCAGCATCAGCGTAATGAAAATCAGCCAGAAAAAGAGCGTGCGCAGCGGAAAGCGAAACCAGACCAGCGCAAAAGCTGAGAGCATAGAGACGCTGATTTTGCCGATCGTAATCGCCAGCGCCATGATAAAGCTGTTCAGCAACATCATGCCAAACGCGGCGCTGCCGTTAACGCCCTGCGTCCAGATACGCGAAACGTTCTCCCACAGATGCGTGCCGGGCACCAGCGTCATCGGGACCTGATAAACCGCCGTGTTATCCAGCGTGGCGGCGACAAAGGCGACATAGAGCGGAAACAGAATGGTCAGCACGCCCAGAATCAGCAGCGTGTGGCTGAAAATATCCAGCCCGCGTCGGTTCTCAATCATTGATATTGCACCTTACGCTCAACAAAGCGGAACTGCAGAATAGTGAGGCCAATCACCAGCAGCATCAGCACGACTGACTGCGCGGCAGATGAGGAGAGATCGAGACCGGTAAATCCTTCCCGATAAATTTTGTAGATAAGCGTGGTGGTGGACTGTACCGGCCCGCCACCGGTGGCGGCATCAATGACCGGGAAGGTATCAAAGAAGGCGTAGACCAGGTTGACCACCAGCAGAAAGAAGCTCACCGGCGTAATCAGCGGCAGAGAAAGATGAAAAAAGCGCCGTACCGGCCCGGCCCCGTCGATAGCGGCCGCCTCAGTCAGCGACTTCGGAATCGACTGCAGCGCCGCGAAGAAAAACAGAAAGTTGTAGCTCATCTGCTGCCAGATAGAGGCGAGCACGATCAGAAACATCGCCTGACCGCTGTTCTGCGCATAGTTCCAGTTATAGCCCATCTGATTAAGCAGATGGCTGAGCAGCCCAAGCCCTGGATTAAAGAGGAACATCCACAGCACTGCGGCGACCACCGGTGCCACCGCGTACGGCAGCAGCAGCAGGGTCTGATAGAGCTTCTGCAGACGCACAACATAGTCAACCAGCGCGGCCAGCAGGAGCGAGAACAGCATCCCCAGCACCGTGACCAGCAGGCTGAACACTATCGTGGTCCAGAAGGAGTCGAGATAGTAGGGATCGCTGAACAGACGGCTGAAGTTCTCCAGCCCGACAAAGGTGCTGGAGATGCCAAACGGATCGATGCTCTGCAGCGAATACCAGAGGGCCTCTCCGGCAGGCCAGAGAAAGAAGATGGCGGTGATAATCAGCTGCGGTGCCATCAGCAAATAGGGCAGCAGCCGGGCACGAAAGACCGGACGAGACGATGAGGGCATAGCGAACTCACGCTGAAAGCGGGAGCGACCCAGCGTCGCTCCCGGTGGATCGGATTTATTTCACCTGCTGTTCAAAGCGGCGCAGCAGTGCATTACCGCGCTTAACCGCGTTATCCAGCGCTGCCTGCGGCGTCTGCTTGCCGGTCCAGACGCCTTCCAGCTCTTCATCTACCACCGTGCGGATTTGCGGCATATTGCCGAGACGCATCCCTTTGGTGTATGGCAGCGGATCTTTGTTGAGCATCTGCCGGGTAGCGATATCCGCGCCCGGGTTCTTCTCATAGAAACCCTGCTTTCTGGTCAGCTCGTAGGCGGCGGTAGTGATCGGCAGGTAGCCGGTTTTCTGATGCCATTCGGCGGCAATCTCCGGCTGCGCGAGGAACTTCATAAACTCCGCCGCCCCTTTATAGGTGGCCGCATCTTTGCCTTTCATCACCCACAGGCTGGCGCCACCGATGATGGCGTTCTGCGGTGCTTCAGGCACGGTCTCGTCATACGGCATCATGCCTACGCCGAAGTTAAATTTGGCGTAGTGCTTGATATCCGCCAGCGAGCCGGAAGAGGCGGTCGTGATCCCACAGTCGCCGTTATAAAACTTGGCGGTCGGCTCATCCTTGCGTCCAAAGTAGGTAAAATCACCTTTTTTGTTCATCTCTTCGAGCATCTGGATATGCCGCACCTGCACCGGCTTGTTGAACTCCAGCACCGCATCCGTGCCGTCGAAGCCGTTGTTTTTACTGGCTACCGGCAGCGCATGCCACGCGCTGAAGTTTTCAATCTGGATCCAGCCCTGCCAGCCGCTGGCATAGCCGCAGCTCATGCCGGCTTTACGCAGCGCAGCGGCGTCTTTTGCCAGCTCCTGCCAGGTTTTCGGCGGCTGCTCCGGATCCAGCCCCGCTTTTTTAAAGGCATCTTTGTTGTAGTAGAGCACCGGCGTTGAGCTGTTAAACGGCTGAGAGATCAGCTGACCGCTGCTGTCGCTGTAGTAACCCGCCACGGCTGGCACAAACTGCTTCGCATCCATCTGCACGCCAGCCTGGCTGAACACGTCGTGCACCGGCACAATCGCTTTCGAGGCCATCATGGTTGCCGTACCGACTTCATAGACCTGCAGCAGCGCAGGCGCTTTACCGGTGCGTACCGCTGCGATCCCCGCCGCCAGGCTCTGCTCGTAGTTACCTTTGTAAGTGGGCACAATTTTGTAATCGGGATGCGCCTGGTTAAAACGCTGTGCCAGAGAGTCAACTTCTTTGCCTAACTCCCCTTCCATTGAGTGCCAGAAAGGGATTTCGGTCGCAGCCAGCGCGTTACCGCTGAGCGCCAGACCAAGCAACACACTCATCAGACGGGGACGAAGCGTTAAAGCGGTCATAAAGTTTTCCTGTGCTGTTAGGTACGCGCAATATCACGCATTTTTTGTTCGCGGAGTAACATGACACGGGAAGATGATAGAAAAATAACCGAAATATGACAGAGATATGACACACAGAAACGCGCCAGCCGGGCGGTAAAACGTGAACGTTGTGCACATTTTTCAGCAAAAAAGCGGCAGGCAGGAAAAAGGCGGCCCGGCAGGATACCGGGCCGCAGGCCGATCAGGCACCGAGATAGGCGCTGCGCACCGCTTCGTTAGAGAGCAGCGCCTCACCGCTGTCCTCCAGCACCACGTGACCGTTCTCCAGCACGTAACCGCGATCGGCAAGCTTCAGCGCCTGATTGGCGTTTTGCTCAACCAGAAAGATGGTCATCCCCTCTTTACGCAGCTGCTCAATAGTGTCAAAAATCTGCTGGATGATGATAGGCGCCAGCCCGAGCGAGGGTTCATCCAGCAGCAGCAGACGCGGCTGGCTCATCAGCGCACGACCAATCGCCAGCATCTGCTGTTCACCGCCGGACATGGTACCGGCACGCTGCACTTTGCGTTCTGCCAGCCGGGGAAAGAGCTGGTAAACCCGCTCAATACGCGTCTGATACTCATGCCGGCTGGCAAAGAAACCGCCCATCGCCAGATTCTCCTCCACCGTCATGCGGGAAAACACCCGACGCCCTTCCGGCACGATCGCGATCGCCTCCCGCATGATTTTTGCCGTCTGCCAGTCGGTAATGGTTTTTCCGTCAAACACAATGGTGCCGCTGGTGGCGCGTGGCTCGCCGCACAGCGTACCCAGCAGCGTGGTTTTACCGGCGCCGTTGGCACCAATCAGCGTGACGATCTCCCCCTGACTGATATGCAGATTAATATTGTGCAGCGCCTGGATCGGACCGTAGTGGGCGCTTACACCCTGCAGCGTTAACATCGGGTTTGCCATCTTACGCCTCACCTAAATAAGCCCGGATCACGTCCGGGTTGTTGCGGATCTGTTCCGGTGTACCGTTCGCCAGCGGCGTTCCCTGATTGACCACGTAGATGCGGTCGGAAATGCCCATCACCAGCTTCATATCGTGTTCAATCAGCAGTACTGATACCTTGTGCTCGCTGCGCAGCTCGGCGATCAGCGCATCCAGCTCATGCGTTTCACGCGGGTTAAGGCCCGCGGCCGGTTCGTCCAGCATCAGGATCTCCGGGCGCGTGACCATGCAGCGGGCAATTTCCAGCCGGCGCTGCTGGCCGTAAGCGAGATTGCCCGCCTGGCGGTTTGCCAGCTCCAGCAGGCCGATACGCTCCAGCCAGATGGCTGCGCGATCGAGCGCCTCGCTCTCACCGCGGCGAAACGCCGGTGTTTTTAACAGGCCGGAAAAGACGCCGCTTTTCAGATGCTGATGCTGCGCCACCAGCAGATTTTCAATCACCGTCATCTCACGGAACAGCCGCACGTGCTGAAACGTGCGCACAATGCCCATGCGCGCGATTTTCTGTCCCGGCAGGCCCTGCAGCGGCCGATCGCGCAATTTAATGGTGCCGCCGGTCGGCTTATAGAAGCCGGTCAGGCAGTTAAACACGGTGGTTTTACCGGCACCGTTGGGTCCGATAAGCGAAACAATTTCCTGCGGATGCAGCGCCAGTGCCACATTGTTGACGGCCAGCAGGCCGCCAAAACGCATCATCAGGCCTTCAACGGCTAATAAAGGCTGACTCATGCCTGCTCTCCCTGTTTGCTCTTTTTCAGTTTCAGATGCGGACGCTTCATCGGTAGCAACCCCTGCGGACGCCAGATCATCATCAGCACCATCAGGCCGCCCAGCACCAGCATGCTGTACTCATTAAGATCGCGCATCAGTTCACGCGATACCACCAGCAGGATCGCCGCGAGGATCACCGCCAGCTGAGACCCCATCCCGCCCAGTACCACGATAGCCAGCACAAAAGCGGATTCAACAAACGTAAACGACTCCGGGCTGACAAAGCCCTGGCGCGCTGCAAACAGCGTCCCGGCAAAACCGGCAAATACGGCGCTGATGGTAAAGGCGGTCAGCTTGATGCGCGTCGGGCTCAGCCCCAGCGAGCGGCAGGCGATCTCATCTTCGCGCAGCGCTTCCCATGCGCGCCCCAGCGGCATACGCAGCAGGCGATTGATCACAAATAGCGTCAGTACCACCAGCAGCAGCGCGACCAGATAGAGGAAAATCACGCGGTGATTGGGGTTGTAGGCAAGCCCGGTCAGCTCGTGGAACGTCGTCCAGCCCCCTTCGCTGACGCGGCGGCCAAACTCAATGCCAAACAGGCCGGGTTTGGGGATTTGCGCGATACCGTTCGGCCCGCCGGTAATCGACGTACTGTTCAGCAGCAGAATACGCACGATTTCACCGAAACCGAGCGTGACAATCGCCAGATAGTCGCCGCGCAGGCGCAGCACCGGAAATCCCAGCATCAGGCCAAAGGCGCCCGCCACGATGCCCGCCAGCGGCAGGCTCTCCCAGAAGCCAAAACCGTAGTAGTGGTTCAGCAGCGCAAAGGTATAGGCGCCAATGGCATAAAAACCGCCGTAGCCCAGCACCAGCAGTCCGGAGAGGCCAACCACCACGTTAAGCCCCAGTCCCAGCATGACGTAGATCAGCGTCAGCGTAGCAATGTCGATGCTGCCGCGTGAGGCAAACAGCGGCCACGCAACGGCAGCGACGATCAGCAGCGCCATCAGCAGTTTCTGCTTCGCGGTAGATCCATCAAACGCCGGCAGCACAAAGGCTTTACCGCTGCGGCGAAACCGGCCTGAAAACAGCGGACGCAGCAGCTGAAAGATAAAGACCACCGCGCAGCCGGCGAAGATCCAGTTCCAGCGAACCTCGCCCGCGCTGACCACAATCAGCCGGGTGCCATCCAGGTCGAGACGCATACCCATAAAGAAGCTGGCCAGTACCAGCAGCATTGCCGCGGAAAGCACGGCGTTAAGCAGCCCGAGACGCTTCATACTTTCTCTACCTCCGGGCGGCCCAGGATACCGGTTGGCATCACCAGCAATACCACGATCAGCAGCGCAAAGGAGACCACATCTTTATATTCCGTCGAGAGGTAAGCTGACGTCAGCGCTTCCGCAATGCCGAGTACCAGTCCGCCAATCATGGCGCCCGGAATACTGCCGATACCGCCCAGCACCGCTGCAGTAAATGCTTTCATGCCGGCCATAAAGCCGATAAACGGGTTGATTGAGCCGTAGAACTGCCCCAGCAATACGCCCGCGACCGCTGCCATCGCCGCGCCGATCACGAAGGTCAGCGAAATAACGCGATCGGTATTGATGCCCAGCAGGCTCGCCATTTTCAGATCTTCTGCGCAGGCGCGACAGGCGCGACCCATACGCGAATAGCGGATAAACAGCGTCAGCGCCAGCATTGCCAGAAACGTCACTACCCAGATCACCAGCTGCATGGTGGTGAGCGTGGCGGCGAAGCCGTTGCTTTCACCCAATGTCCACTGGCCGGTGATCAGACTCGGCAGCGCCAGATCGCGCGAGCCCTGGGTCAGGCTGACGTAGTTTTGCAGGAAAATAGACATCCCGATGGCGGAGATAAGCGCAATCAGCCGCTTGGAAGAGCGCACCGGCTTATAGGCAACGCGTTCAATACTCCAGCCGTAAGCGCTGGAGATGATCACTGCCATGATAAAACCGGTGGCGATCATCAGCCACGAGGTATCAATGCCCATCATCATCAGGGCGGCAATGACAATAAAAGAGACATAGCTGCCGATCATGTAAACCTCGCCGTGGGCGAAGTTGATCATGCCGATAATGCCATACACCATGGTGTAACCAATCGCGATCAGCGCATAGGTGCTCCCGAGGGTGACCCCGTTGAACATCTGCTGAATAAAATAGAGAAACTGCTCGGACATAATGAGGACCTGCAAGTGGATCAGAGATTCCCTCTCTGGGGTAAGAAAGGGTCAGGGCAGCAAACCGCTCGCGGCGCGTCTGCCAGCTCCCTGCCCCCGCCCGCGCACGGGAGGGGGAGATAGTTACGCTATGCGGTAGAACCGGTTAACAGCGCTTATTTCACTGCGGTTGATGAGCCATCTTTGTGCCATTTAAACACGCCGAACTCGAACCCTTTCAGATCGCCTTTCTGATCCCAGCTCAGGTTGCCCATCACGGTAGGTACCGGCGCGCCCGCTTTCAGGTTTTTTGCAATCTCATCGGGCTCATCGCTTTTGCTGCGCTCAATGCCCGCCACCAGCGACTGGATTGCGGCATAGGTGGTCCAGACAAACGGGCCGGTCGGATCTTTGCGGTTTGAAGCGCTGTTGCCCTTAATGGCATCAACGATCGCTTTGTTCTCCGGCAGCTGGTCATAACGCTTTGGCAGCGTGACGTACAGCCCTTCTGACGCATCGCCAGCAATATTGGAGAGTGAGGCGTTACCCACGCCCTCTGGTCCCATAAAGCCCGCTTTCAGGCCGGCAGTTTTTGCCTGGCGCAGGATCTGCCCCAGCTCCGGGTAGTAGCCGCCGTAGTAAACAAAATCGACGTTCTCTTTCTTCAGGCGGGCAATCAGCGTGGAGAAATCTTTATCGCCGGCGGTGATGCCCTCAAACAGCACCACGTTGCCACCTTTGGCCTTCAGGGTTTTCTGCACGGACTCCGCCAGACCCTGGCCGTACTGCTGCTTGTCATGCACAACGGCAATACGCTTCGGCTTGATCTGCTCCAGAATATAGGTCGCTGCCGTCGGCCCCTGATCGGAGTCGAGACCGGTAGTGCGCATAACGTCAGCATAGCCACGCGCCGTCAGTTCAGGGGCGGTGGCGGCCGGCGTGATCATCAGAATGCCTTCATCGTTATAGATGTCAGATGCAGGCTGCGTAGAAGAGGAGCAGAGATGGCCGATAACATATTTAATGCCGTCGTTAACCACTTTGTTCGCCACCGCAACCGCCTGTTTCGGGTCGCACGCGTCGTCATACTCCACGCCAACCAGCTTGTCGCCGTTTACGCCGCCTTTGGCATTAATATCTTTGATCGCCTGCGCTGCACCCGTGAACTGCATATCACCATATTGCGCGACCGGGCCGGTTGCTGCACCCACGATAGCGATTTTAATATCGGCAGCCAGCGCGGCATGGCTCATTGCCAGTGCAACGCAGCCCGCCAGTAACGCGCGTCCTTTACTCATCTTCATGCGTACTTCCCCATCTGTTATGTCGTGTCTGTTGTGATTGGTTTTATTTCAGCCAGTGAAAGAGGAAACTGATTCAGATAGAAGGAGTTAGCGTTCTTATCTGGCTTTTTTTGTTAAAACAGCTTTATTTTCAGGTTATTAAACAGGAATTTTCTGCTGTAAATCAACTGACATATTCAGTAATGAGCGGCCTGAACAGCATAATACTCTGGAGGTTATGGCCGTAATTTGTGCACCAGGGTAGCGTGTTATGCTGGCTTATTCGGCAATCGTTGCGGGCTTACTCCACAATCCTGGCAAAGTGTCTGCCATTTGACCTGTTTTTATCGCAAAAAAGTGACAGCGCTCTGACTGTATAAATTCGCTACACTATGCCCTTTCTGCCAGTACAGGTACGGGTTATGAAACTCACTATTCAGCGTATCGTTTCACTTACGCCGCAGGATCGCATCGACCTCGCTAAAATCTGGCCACAGCAGGATATTGCGCAGCTGGAAAAGACATTGAGTGATACGCAGCGGCTCTATGCCGCGCGGTTTAACGATCGGCTGCTGGGCGCGCTGCAGCTGGAAATCCGCGGTACCCACGGCAAAATCACGCACTTTGAAGTCCGTGAGGCTACGCGCCGGCGCGGCGTCGGGCGTTACTTACTGGAGGAGACTCTGGCGCAGAATGGTTCGCAGGATCACTGGTGGATTGCGGATGATGGCTATGCTGACCAGGGGATCCGGGCGGCGTTTATGCAGGCGTGTGGCTTCCGCGCGCAGGCAGATGGCTGGGTAAAAGTGGCAGAGTAGCGTTACGCGGCCGGATGGCGGACATAAAAAAGGGCAACCCTGAGGTTGCCCTTATTACCGTCTGCGAACTGTCAGGCTTCAATCGCCATGCGCAGCTTTTTCATCGCATTCTTTTCCAGCTGACGCACGCGCTCCGCTGAAACGCCATAGCGGTCGGCCAGCTCCTGCAGCGTGGTTTTATTGTCATCATCCAGCCAGCGGGCACGGATGATATGCTGACTGCGTTCATCCAGGCTGAGCATCGCATCACTCAGCTTATCCGCTGCGTGGGCGTCCCAGTTATCCTCTTCGATACCGTCAGCGAAGTCTGATGTTTTATCCTGCAGGTAGAGTACGGGAGCCATTGGCTTGCCGTCGCCCGCCTCATCGTCAGAGGACATATCAAAGGTCATGTCCTGTGCCGCCATACGCGACTCCATCTCCAGCACATCTTTCGTGCTGACGCCGAGTTCACGCGCCACCATGTCAACTTCATCCTGATTAAACCAGCCCAGACGCTGCTTGGTTTTACGCAGGTTAAAGAACAGCTTACGCTGCGCTTTGGTAGTAGCGACTTTGACAATGCGCCAGTTGCGCAGCACGTACTCGTGGATCTCTGCTTTGATCCAGTGCACTGCAAATGAGACCAGGCGCACGCCCACTTCCGGATTAAAACGGCGCACCGCTTTCATCAGGCCGATATTGCCTTCCTGAATCAGATCCGCCTGTGGCAAACCATAACCTGCATAGTTACGTGCGATGTGAACAACAAAGCGCAGGTGTGACAGGATCAGCGTTTTCGCTGCATCCAGATCGCCCTGGTAATGCAGCCGCTCAGCCAGTGCTTTTTCCTCTTCTGCCGTCAATACCGGCCAGTTGTTGGCAGCCCGAACGTAAGATTCCAGGTTGCCCAGAGGAGCAATCGCTAAAGTTTGCATTTCTTTGGTCATTCAAACCCTCACAAATTCAATGGAGTTGCTGCGCGTGTCCTTACGCAGACGCTACAGTATGTCAACGTCAGGCGAAAACCAACAGCAATCTGTGCTAATTAGACGCCAGGGTTATCCACAAGTTCAATTATAGCAGTGAATATTTTACACACAGGTGACAGCGGGGAAAATCGGAGCATTCCTCTGCGCCTGCATTGCTGGCGGCAGAGGAAGAGTATATCAAAAAATCGTTGCCATGGGTTACTGCGGCGTAAATCGGCGTAAATGTTGTACAGTGGCAAGCCAGGCAGCAATCCAGCCAATAATGGCGGCAATCAGCAGCAGCAGCAGGCCTTCGTCCCACGCAAAACCTTCCAGCGTAAAGGCGGTGCCAAACACCGACGCGACCTGCGCCACCACCGACTGCAGTCGCAGCACCAGCACTTCAGACAGCACCAGCGACAGCAGCGCACCGGCAAAACCGAGCAGCGCACCGCCATAGAGGAACGGCCGCAGGATAAAGCCATCCGTTGCGCCAATCAGCTTCTGGACGTTGATGGTGTCACGCCGGGCAAAGATGCTGAGCCGGACGCTGTTACCAATCACCAGGAACACTGCCACAATCATCAGCAGACCGATCATAGAGGCCACCTGCCCGACCAGACCGGTCAGCGCCGCCAGACGGGCAAACCAGCTGTCATCCATCCGTACTTCATCCACGCCCTGCACTTTTGCCACCCGATCGCGCAGGCTTGCCATAGTGTCTGAGTTCTGGAAATTAAGCTTCGGCGTGATGATGGCCACCGCCGGCAGCGGATTTTGCTCCAGCAGATCCATCGCGCCGCCAAAACCAGACCAGTTGCGAAACTCACTCTGCGCCTCGTCGCGCGTCAGGTAGTTCACACTGTCGACGCCTTCCAGCTGCTTAAGCTGTGCGGTGACGTTTTCTGCCGCACTGTCGTCCAGCGTCTTGTCGAGATAGACCGTCAGCTGCGGCGCCGGATACCACTGGGTGGCCGCCTGGCTGACGTTTTTCCACACCATGTAACAGACGCTGGGCAGCGTCAGTGAAATCGCGATAACCATAACGGTAAGCAGCGTTGCCAGCGGCTGGCGCCACATATCAGACAGGGTGCCGCGCAGGGCGTAGCGCCACTGCTCCTGCCAGCCACCTTTTAGCGCTTTGCGCTTTGACGGCGTTTTAGGCTGCTTTGCCGCTCTGGCCGCCGCCGGGCGCTTGTTGCGTTTATTGACCATCGTGGCCTCCGTGCAGACGTCCCTGATTCAGCGTCATCACGCGGTAGTTACGCCGCGCGATCAGCCCCAGATCGTGGGTTGCCATCAGTACCGTTACCCCGACCCGGTTGAACTCTTCAAACAGGCGCAGGATATCTTCTGACAGCGCATTATCGAGGTTACCGGTGGGTTCATCTGCCAGCAGTACGGCGGGTTTATTAACCACCGCGCGCGCAATACCCACGCGCTGCTGTTCACCGCCGGAGAGCTGAATCGGGTAACTTTTCGCTTTGTCGAGCAGGCCGACTTTATCCAGGGCCGCTGAAACACGACGGCGGATATCTTCGCCGCTGGCGCCGGAAATAATCAGCGGGATAGCCACATTGTCATAGACAGAGCGATCCATCAGCAGATGGTGATCCTGGAAAATCATGCCAATCTGGCGCCGCAGAAACGGCACTTCGCTGTGACGCAGGCGGGAGATATCGTGCCCGCTGAACCAGATCTGTCCGGCGCTCGGACGCTCAATGCCGCAAATCAGCTTCAGCAGGGTACTTTTACCCGCGCCGGAGTGTCCGGTCAGGAAGGACATCTCGCCGGGACGCAGATGAAAATCAACGCCCTGCAGCGCCTGGCGCCCTCCCAGATAAGCCTTACTGACTTCTTCAAAGCGAATCATGCCAATCATTCCTCTCGGGCAAACAGTGCCTCAATAAAGTCTTCGGCCTTAAATGGCCGTAAATCTTCGATGCCTTCTCCGACACCGATATAACGAATAGGAATGCCGAACTGATCGGCAATGGAGAAGATAACGCCCCCCTTCGCCGTGCCGTCCAGCTTGGTCAGGGCGATACCGGTCAGCCCTACCGCTTCATTAAACAGTTTTGCCTGACTCACCGCATTCTGTCCGGTGCTGGCATCTAACGTCAGCATCACTTCATGCGGCGCATCCTCATCCAGCTTCTTCATCACGCGGGTGATTTTTTTCAGCTCTTCCATCAGGTGCGATTTGTTCTGCAGGCGACCAGCGGTATCCGCAATTAACACATCCACATTGCGCGACTTCGCCGCCTGAATAGCATCGAAAATCACCGAGGCGGAATCCGCACCGGTATGCTGTGCCACAACCGGAATATGATTGCGCTCTCCCCACACCTGCAGCTGCTCGACCGCAGCGGCACGGAAGGTATCGCCGGCAGCCAGCATCACCGATTTGCCTTCCGCCTGATACTGGCGCGCCAGTTTACCGATAGTGGTGGTTTTGCCGACGCCGTTTACGCCGACCATCAGGATCACAAACGGCGTTTTGCCACTGACATCCAGCGGCGCATCGACTTTATCGAGAATGCCGGCCATTTCCGCCTTCAGCAGACCATAGAGCGCTTCAGCATCGCGCAGCTGTTTGCGGCTCGCCTGCTGAGTCAGGCTGGTGATAATCCGGCGAGTAGTTTCCACGCCCACATCCGCAATCAGCAGCTGCTCTTCCAGCTCGTCAAACAGGTCGTCATCAATCTTTTTACCGCGAAACAGGCTGATAAAACCTGAGCCAAGGTTGGTGCGCGTTTTAACCAGGCTGCGCTTGAGGCGCGCAAAAAAGCCCTCTTTAGTCGGGCGCTCCTGCTCCTGCGCCACAATAGGCGCGGCCGCCAGCGGAAGATCGCTTACGGTGTCTGCAGAGTCTGCAGCGGCGTCTTCAGCGTAGGTTTCCGCCAGCGCCAGTGCCTCCAGCTCTTCATCGCTGAGCGGCGCATCCTCATCTGCCAGAGGTTCCGCTTCCGCCAGCTGGCTTTCATCGCCGGGCAGAACCGGTTCCGGCGCGACGGCGGCTGTCAGCGGTGGCTCCCCGGCAGTGGCAGCCGGTATCTCTTCCGGCAGCGGCGCCAGTTCAGGTTCTTCTTGCGGCAGGGTCTCTTCAGCAACCGGCAGCGGCGCCCGTTCAGGCTCCTCTTCCGGCAGGATCTCTTCATTAACCGGCAGCGGCGCCAGCTCAGGCTCCTCTTCCGGCAGGATCTCTTCATTGACCGGCAGCGGCGCCAGTTCAGACTCCTCTTCCGGCAGGATCTCCTCCGGCTGCGCGGTGATGATGGCCTCTTCAGGTGGCAGCGCATGCCGGGCTGCCTGATCTGCTGCCGCCTGCTCTTTCGCCAGTTGCTCCGTCAGCGCAACGGTTTCTGCTGCCTGCGCTTCGGCACGCTCTGACGCACTCTCTTCAGCGGCAGCGGGCTGAGCCTCCTCTGCAGGCTGCTCTTTTACCTGCTCTTCAGCCGGGGCGGGTGCCTGCTCTTCCTTGCCAAATCCCAGCCAGGAAAAAAAGCCGCGTTTTTTCTCTTTTGCCATTGTGTAACTACACTCCTC
Organism: Pantoea sp. RIT413; assembly: GCF_003057675.2. NCBI lineage: Bacteria > Pseudomonadati > Pseudomonadota > Gammaproteobacteria > Enterobacterales > Erwiniaceae > Pantoea > Pantoea sp. RIT413. The sequence goes on along the minus strand of NZ_QBJB02000014.1, from coordinate 34,847 downwards.
GATGGCTTATTCCCGGTAGCACGCTGTCCCCAGGGGATATAAATTCAGTTTTTTAGCTTTCTGCGGCGTAAAATCAGCGAATTACGCACGCTTGTATCGTTCAATAGTCTAACACTTTCCGGCCAGCGCACCACAGCACCCTTTTTTACGTTTCTTCTGCCTGTCGCGCCCGTTAAACTACGCAACAAATTATGACGAGTTGTGAGCAAAATGAGTAAATCACCCCGCAGCGGCGGCGGCGCTGGCCAGATCCGCATCATTGGCGGCCAGTGGCGCGGCCGTAAACTTCCGGTGCCGGATAGCGCAGGCCTGCGCCCCACGACCGATCGCGTACGCGAAACCCTGTTTAACTGGCTGGCACCCGACCTTCCGCAGGCGCGCTGCCTCGACTGCTTCGCCGGCAGCGGCGCGCTGGGTCTCGAAGCGCTGTCGCGCTATGCGGGTTCCGTCACGCTGCTGGAGCTGGAGCGCAGCGTAGCGCAGCAGCTGTCACGCAATGTCGACACGCTGCGCGCCACGCAGGCGACGGTGGTGCAGACCAGCGCGCTGCAGTGGCTGGCTCAGCCTGGCGAAGCTTTTGATATCGTATTTGTCGATCCGCCCTTTCGCAAAGGGTTGCTGGCGGAGACGCTGGCGCTGCTGGAGCGCAATCAGTGGCTGAGCGCAGACGCGCTGATTTACGTGGAAAGTGAAGTGGAACAGGGGGCGCCTGACGTGCCCGCCAGCTGGCTGCTTTACCGGGAGAAGATCGCCGGTCAGGTCGCCTATCGACTCTATCAACGCCAACAGGAGGCGCATGATGTGGCTTAATCTGGGACGGTTACTGATGATTTGCGTCTGGGCTTTTCTGCTGCTTAATCTGGTGCACCCTTTCCCCACACCGCTGCGCTATTTTGTGCATGTCGCCCTGTTTTTCATGGTGATTATGCATGGACTGCAGCTGGTGCTGCTGCGCGCCACCCAGCCCAAAGAGGCGCCGAAGCTGAGCGGCGCCACGCAGGCTAAGATTTTCTTTTTCGGGGTATTTGAGCTGCTCGCCTGGCAGAAAAAGCACTATCCGAAGATGTGATCCGGCGCTAACCGGGGCACCTTTGCCGGCGCTCCGGTTTCAGCGCGCGGGGGTAAAGCTGACAAAACGGCTGCCCTGCATCTTCAGCTCGCCTTTTACGCCCTTATCCATCTGGTGATAATCGCTGGCGCTGACCGCGGTTTTAATGTCGCTCGCCCCGTTCAGCGGATGAAACCAGGCTTCATATTTCATCTCTTCACCGGCAATCTCTTCGCGCTGACGCGAACGACGATTCGGTGCCGGATATTCACGCTTGGTTTTTACCTGCACGGTCAGCGATCGTACCGGGGAGGCGTCGTTAACCGCAGCTTCCCGCCGCTGCTTGATAAACTGCCGGGTCGCCAGAATGGCGATAATCGCCAGGACGATAAAAAAGATTAGCGGTGGTTTGCTCATGTTTTTGCTCGCACTTCACTTCATTTGATCATTAAAAAAGAAGCTAAAGCATACAACCAGAGTTGCCCGATTGTCACATTTGCCAGCGGTAACTTAAACTCAAAGAGAGTCTGGGATATTTCAACAGTGTGGACATCTGGTCTACAAAAGGGAGAAAAAATGCTTTGGTCTTTCCTTGCAGTACTTTTTTCCGGCTGGCTTTATGTGGATGCCTCCTATCGCGGTCCGCAGTGGCAACGCTGGCTGTTTAAACCTGTTACCCTGCTGCTGCTGGTTGCCTGGGCCTGGCAGGCACCTGCCGTGAACACCACTGACTATCTGATCCTTGCCGGACTGATTGCCACGCTGGCAGGCGATGCGCTGATGCTGCTGCCCCGACAGCAAATGCTTTATGCGCTGGGCGCGTTTTTCCTTTCGCATCTGCTCTACACCATCAGTTTTACCGCCCATATGACCATGAGCTTCTACTGGCCTATTCCGCTGACGTTTCTGATTATCGGCGTTGCGGTCATTGCGCTGCTCTGGACGCGGCTGGAGGAGCTGCGCTGGCCCATCTGTACCCTGATTGGCATGACGCTGGTGATGAACTGGATGGCGGCTGAAAACTACTTTTTCCGTCCGACCGATTACAGTTTCTCGCTGCTGATTGGTGCGGGCCTGCTGCTGCTGGCCAATATTATCTGGTTTATTTCACACTATCGCCGCCGCTTCAGCGCTGACAGCGCCATTGTCGCCGCCTGCTATTTTGCCGGTCATTTTATGATCGTGCGTTCACTCTGGCTCTCCTGATAATCCGGCCATTCCGGGCTTGACTCTGGAGCTGACTCCAGAGTGTAGCCTTCAGTAACGGGCAGCTGCCCGTTACTGATACCGGAGGCTCCATGCATCAACAGATTTCCCCCTGCGGCTGTGACCGGCCGGGTAGCAAACTGCAGCCACACGCTGCCGTGCGCCCCCTGCCCGCGGCCCGCTTCACCCGTCTGACCACGCCCGTCACAACCGGCACCGCCTGCTGTGCCGGAAGCGCGGCGTCAGCTAACGCGGATGAAAACAGAGACTCTGCTAACGGGCAGCCTGCACTGCGCTGGCGAATTACCGGGATGGACTGCCCGGGCTGCGCGCGCACTATCGAAACCGCCGTACAAAAGCTGCCGCAGGTCACGCAGGCGCGCGTGATTTTTGCCAGTGAAAAGCTGGAAGTCTGTGCCCCCGCTGCCATGCAGGCCGCTATAGAACAGGCGGTAAAACAGGCGGGCTTCAGGCTGCACGCCGCTGATGCCCCCGCTCCCCCGCCGGCGACTTCATGCTGGCGCGATCGCGCCGCGCTGCTGCTGCTGGCACTGCTGATGCTGACGAGCTGGCTGATAAGTCAGCAGTCACCGATCTGGGGCGATCGCCTGTTTGTTGCGACCGCGCTGGCCGGTCTCCTGCCGGTCGCGCACAGCGCCTGGCAGCGGATCCGCAGCGGCTCGCCTTTCTCAATCGAAACGCTGATGACGGCGGCGGCAGCCGGCGCGCTGGTAACGGGCGCTCATGCCGAAGCTGCGATGGTGCTGCTGCTGTTTTTAATCGGTGAGCGGCTTGAGGCCTGGGCCGCAGCGCAGGCGCGACGCGGTGTGACCGCTCTGATGGCGCTGCGTCCGGAGCGTGCGACACGGCTGCAGGGCGCGCAGCGCGTTGCGGTCCCGCTGGCGGCGCTGCAGCCGGGCGACATTATTGAAGTTGCCGCCGGCGGCCGCCTGCCGGTTGATGGCGAGCTGCTGCAGTTCAGCGCCAGTTTTGATGAAAGCGCATTAACCGGTGAGTCCCTGCCGGTGAGCCATCAGCCCGGCGATCGGCTGATGGCCGGCGCCACCAGCGTTGATCGGCTGGTGCAGATAAAAGTGACCTCTCTGCCGGGAGAGAGCGCTATCGATCGTATCCTGCAGCTCATTGATGAAGCGGAGAGCCATCGCGCACCGGCAGAACGCTTTATCGATCGCTTTAGCCGCATCTATACGCCGGCCATTATGCTGCTGGCGCTACTGGTGATGGTGGTCCCGCCGCTCTCTGGCCTGGGAGAGTGGCAGCCGTGGATCTATAAAGGGCTGACGCTGCTGCTGATTGGCTGCCCCTGCGCGCTGGTGATCTCAACGCCGGCGGCGGTGACTTCAGCGCTGGCCTCTGCCGCGCGTCAGGGCGTGCTGCTTAAAGGTGGCGCCGCGCTGGAGCAGCTGAGCCGCGTGCAGGTTATCGCCTTCGACAAAACCGGCACGCTGACCCTGGGTAAACCGCAGGTTACGGCGATCCGCGCTTTTGGTCAGACTGACGAAGCGGCGCTGCTGCGCCTCGCGGCGGCGGCAGAGCGCGGGTCCGGGCATCCGCTGGCGCAGGCAATTGTCGCAGAAGCCGCGAAACGGCAGCTGACTCTGCCGGATGCGCAACAGCAGCAGGCGCTGGCGGGCAGCGGTATTCGCGCGAGCATTGACGGCGTCCCTTATCAGCTGCTGACACCGCGTGCCGCGCCGGGATTGAGCGATCAGCAGCGGCAGCGTGTGATGGAGTACGAGCGCGAGGGCAACACGGTAGTGATCCTGCTGCAGGCAGATCGGCCGCTGGGGCTGCTGGCGCTGCAGGATCGGCTGCGTGAAGAGGCTGCGGCGGCTATCGATCAGCTCAGAGCCGCGGGGATCGCCAGCGTCATGCTGACCGGAGATAACCCGCGTGCGGCCGCCGCCATAGCGGCAGAACTTAATATTGAATATCGGGCGGGTTTGCTGCCGGCAGACAAAGTCAGTGCCGTACGCGCGCTGAGCCAGCAGCAGCCGCTGGCTATGGTAGGTGACGGCATTAATGATGCGCCAGCGATGAAAGCGGCGGCTATCGGGATTGCTATGGGCAGCGGCACCGACGTGGCGCTGGAAACGGCCGACGCTGCGCTGACGCAGAACCGCCTGACCCTTCTGCCGCAGACCGTCGCGCTGGCGCGGCGCGCCCGCGCCATCGTGCTGCAGAATATTACGCTGGCGCTGGGGCTGAAGGCGCTGTTTCTGCTCACGACGCTGCTCGGCTTAACCGGCTTGTGGCTGGCAGTGCTGGCCGATTCGGGCGCTACGGCGCTGGTGACCGCAAACGCTCTGCGTCTGCTGCGCCAGCCCCCCGTCAGGCCTCCGCGCCTTTCCTGATCAGATACTGGTACGGCAGCGCTTCGGTCTGCTGTGCCAGTAAATCGTGATCCATAAAGCGGCAGAAGCCGGGGATATCGCGCGTAGTCGCCGGATCGTCGGCAATAATCAGCAGCGTTTCACCCGCCTGCATCGTGCGTACCGTCTTGCGTACCATCATCACGGGTTCAGGGCAGCGCAGGCCCAGCGCGTCCAGCGTGTGGTCGGGTGCGGAGAAAGGATCGCTCATGATTCTCTTATCGGTCAGTAAACAGGGATGCTCATTCTAGCTCGCCATTTCCGCAGCGCAAGGCGACAACGATTGCGTTAAAATTAACCGTTGCATAAATTGCGCAACGGGTTAAGATGCCGTCCGATTTTTCAATACCGTTGCTTAGTCCCCAAAATCGTTAGTCTTTTGGCACGCGCAGCCAGCGCAGCAAAAATGCGAACGATGAAGGGATGGGTTCCCTCACCCCATTGTTAAAAAAGGCTCAATATGATCGCTTTTTCTGCGCGTCAGCGCATGCACGCCCTTTTCTGGCTGTCGCTGTTTCATCTGCTGGTGATCACCTCCAGCAATTATCTGGTTCAGCTGCCGGTCGCTATTTTCGGTTTTCATACCACCTGGGGTGCGTTCAGCTTTCCCTTTATTTTTCTCGCAACCGACCTGACCGTGCGTATTTTTGGCGCCCCGCTCGCGCGACGCATTATTCTCGCGGTGATGATCCCGGCGCTATTTATCTCGTACGCTATCTCCTGCCTCTTTTATCAGGGGGCATGGCAGGGCTGGGCGTCGCTGCAGCAGGTCAATCTGTTTGTCGCCCGTATCGCCTGCGCCAGCTTTATGGCCTATGCGCTGGGTCAAATCCTTGACGTTCACGTCTTTAACCGTCTGCGCCAGCTGCCGCAGTGGTGGATAGCGCCAGCCTGCGCCATGTTTCTCGGCAACGTCAGCGATACGCTGGCCTTTTTCTTTATCGCTTTTTATAAGAGCCAGGATCCCTTCATGGCAGCGCACTGGGTCGAGATTGCCCTGGTGGATTACAGCTTCAAAGTGCTGATCTGCCTGATCTTCTTCCTGCCCGCCTACGGCCTGCTGCTGAATGCCGCCCTGAAGCGCATGGCGGAACGGCATCAGGCCCGCCAGATCAATTTCGGCTAATGTGCCATAGACGAAATGGCGCGGTGCGCTAAGATTTCCTGACACATCGGCGGTTGCTTTTGACCGCCGATTCCGTTTGTATAAGCGAGACTGGAATTGTAAAAGGGAACAGAATGCGCAACGTAGTGAAGTATGCAGGTATCGGCCTGCTGGTGCTGGGCCTGGCGGCGTGCGATCAGAAAAAAGAGGATGCTGCTGACAACAGCGGTACCAGCGTCAGCCAGTCCACTCAGACGGTGAATCTGATGGAAGGGAAACTGAGCTTTACGCTGCCTGCGGGCATGTCTGATAAGAGCGGTAAACTCGGCTCTGAATCCACCAATATGCACGTCTACGCTAATGAAACCGGCCAGCGCGCCATTATCGTGATTGCCGGCGACCCGACCAGTGACTCACTTGAGACGCTCTCAAAACGTCTGGAGCAGCAGCAGCGCAATCGCGATCCGCAGCTGCAGGTGGTGTCGAATAAAGCGGTAACGCTGAAAGACCAGCCGGCACAGCAGCTGGATACGGTGATTTCCGCTAACAACCAGACATCGTGGTCAACGGTGGTGCTGGCAAAAGTCGATAACCAGCTGCTGACGCTGCAGATCACCCTGCCGGCAGAGAATCAGCAGCAGGCGCAGAGCGATGCAGACAGCATTGTGAAGAGCATTACGCTGAAGTAAGCCGTTACCCGATGCGCATTAATGCGCATCGGGCCATATTTTGCAGGGTCGCCATTCATGGCGACCTTTTTTATAACCGCACCGGCGAAATATGCCAGATCTCATCCGCATACTCCTGAATGGTGCGATCTGACGAGAAGTAGCCCATACCGGCGATATTCAGCGCTGCACGCCGCTGCCACTCATCCGGCTGCCGGTAAAGCTTATCCACTTTATCCTGCGTATCCACATAGCTGCGGTAATCCGCCAGCAGCTGATAGTGGTCACCAAAGTTAACCAGCGCATCAAACAGGTTGCGATACCGTCCAGGCTCCTGCGGACTGAACACGCCGGTGGCAATCTGCGTCAGCACCTGATGCAGTTCAGCATCTTCCTCAAAGTATTTGCGCGGGTTGTAGCCCTCTTTGCGCAGCTGCTCAACCTGCGGCGTGGTGTTGCCGAAGATAAAGATGTTCTCTGCGCCCACGTGCTCGCGCATCTCCACGTTTGCGCCATCCAGCGTGCCGATGGTCAGCGCGCCGTTTAGCGCAAACTTCATGTTACTGGTGCCGGAGGCCTCAGTACCCGCCGTGGAGATCTGCTCGGAAAGATCGGCCGCCGGAATGATGATCTGCGCGAGGCTGACGCCGTAGTTAGGAATAAACACCACTTTCAGCTTGTTCTTTACCTGCGGATCGTTGTTGATCACGTCAGCCACATCGTTGATCAGATGGATAATGTGTTTTGCCACGTAGTAGGCCGAGGCGGCTTTACCGGCAAAAATATTTACGCGCGGCACCCAGCTGGCATCGGGATCGGCTTTGATCCGGTTATAGCGGGTGATCACATGCAGCACGTTAAGCAGCTGCCGTTTGTACTCGTGAATACGCTTGATCTGTACATCGAACAGCGCGTGCGGATTGAGCACGATATCCATATTTTTGGCGACCCATGCCGCCAGCCGCTGCTTGTTGGCAAATTTGGCATCGGCAACCTGGCGAATAAACGCCGGGTAGTCGATATGCGGCTGCAGCTCGCTGAGCTGTGACAGATCGGTGCGCCAGGTGCGGCCAATGGTTTCATCCAGCACGCCGGAGAGCGCCGGATTCGCCAGCGCCAGCCAGCGACGCGGCGTCACGCCGTTGGTCTTGTTGCAGAAACGTCCCGGAAAGAGCCGGGCAAAGTCGGCAAACAGCGACTGCACCATCAAATTGGAGTGCAGCTCAGAGACGCCGTTTACTTTGTGACTCACCACTACCGCCAGCCACGCCATACGGATGCGGCGGCCATCATTCTCATCGATGATCGAGATGCGCGACATCAGATCCCAGTCGTCGGGATAGTGCTCCTGAATCGTCTTCAGGAAGTAATCGTTGATCTCGAAAATAATACTCAGGTGACGCGGCAAAATTTTGCCGATCATATCTACCGGCCAGGTCTCCAGCGCCTCGCTCATCAGCGTATGGTTGGTATAGGAGAAGATCTGACAGGTGACTTCAAACGCGTCATCCCAGCTGAATTTATACTCATCAATCAGCAGCCGCATCAGCTCCGGGATCGCCAGAACCGGATGCGTGTCGTTCAAATGGATAGCGACTTTGTCAGCAAGGTTGTCCCAGGTTTCATGCATTTTCCAGTGGCGATGCAGAATATCCTGCACCGTAGAGGAGACAAGAAAGTACTCCTGACGCAGCCGCAGCTCGCGTCCTGAGTAGGTTGAATCATCCGGATAGAGAACCCGCGAAACGTTCTCGGAATGATTTTTGTCCTCGACGGCCGCAAAGTAGTCGCCCTGGTTAAACTTGCCGAGATTGATCTCATTGCTCGCCTGCGCCCCCCACAGCCGCAGGGTATTGGTGGCATCGGTGTCAAAACCGGGAATGATTTGATCGTACGCCATCGCGACAATCTCTTCCGTTTCAATCCAGCGAACGCGCGCGCCCTCATGCTGCAGACGACCGCCGAAACGCACTTTATAGCGGGTATTATGGCGCTGAAATTCCCACGGATTGCCATACTCCAGCCAGTAGTCCGGCGACTCACGCTGCTGGCCGTCGACAATGTTCTGCCGGAACATACCGTAGTCATAGCGGATGCCGTAACCGCGTCCCGGCAGGCCTAACGTTGCCAGCGAATCTAAAAAGCAGGCGGCCAGACGACCAAGGCCGCCGTTGCCGAGTCCGGGATCGTTCTCCTCTTCCATCAGTTCGCTGAGATTGAGTCCCATCTCATCCAGCGCCTGATTGAGATCGTCATAAATGCCCATCGCCAGCAGCGCATTGCCCAGCGTGCGGCCCATCAGGAACTCCATCGACAGGTAGTAAACCTGACGCACATCCTGCGACAGCTGCGCACGGCTGGAACGCAGCCAGCGCTCCACCATACGGTCGCGCACCGCGAGCAGCGAGGCGTTCAGCCACTCGTGTTTATTCGCGATTGAAGGATCTTTGCCAATCGTAAACATCAGCTTATAGGCGATTGAGTGCTTCAGCGCTTCAACCGTCAGCGTGGGTGAGGCGTAGGTGAAAGGTGCATTCATATCCGGACTCCCAATCTCTCAATTACAGCATACGTTGATAAAGATCGCGGTAGGCCTGCGCAGCCACCTGCCAGCTGAAATCCATCGCCATGGCCTGGCGCTGAACATAGCGCCACAGTGAAGGCCGTGACCAGAGTACAAAGGCGCGACGAATAGCCCGCAGCAGTGACCAGGCATTGCTGTCTTCAAAACTGAAGCCGCTGGCAACACCATCCGCCAGGTTCTCCAGAGAGCTATCCTGTACGGTATCGGCCAGGCCACCGGTACGACGCACCAGCGGCAGCGTGCCATATTTCAGGCCATAGAGCTGCGTCAGCCCGCAGGGTTCAAAGCGGCTGGGAACCATAATCACATCGGCACCGCCAACAATGCGGTGTGAGAACGCTTCGTGATAGCCAATCTGCACGCCTACGCTGCCGGGGTGTTCCGCCGCGGCCGCAAGGAAACCCTGCTGCAGTTCGGCGTCGCCCTGACCCAGCAGCACCAGCTGCCCGCCCTGCGCCAGCAGACCCGGCAGCGCTTCCAGCACCAGATCGAGCCCTTTCTGTTTTGTCAGCCGGCTGATGACGCAGAAAATCGGCACTTTATCGTCGACCTTCAGTCCCATGGCGATCTGCAGCTGACGTTTGTTTTCCGCTTTGCTTTCCAGGGTTTCGCGGTCATAACGGGCGGTCAGCAGCAGGTCATGAGCCGGATCCCAGATGCCCGGATCCACACCGTTGAGAATACCGCTCAGACGACCTTCACGCAGACGCTGCTCCAGCAGCGCTTCCATGCCATAACCAAACTCCGGTCGGGTGATCTCCAGCGCGTAGGTCGGACTGACCGCCGTGATGTGATCGGCAAAGAACAGACCAGCCTTGAGGTAAGAGATCTGGCCGTAAAACTCCAGGCCATGCATGCCAAAATATTCGCGCGGGATCTGAATCTCATCCAGATGCCGGGCGTTAAACAGCCCCTGATAGGCAAGGTTGTGTACGGTAAAGACCGTTTTAGCCGGATTGCCGCGCGCGGCGATATAGGCGCAGGTCAGACCGGCATGCCAGTCATGCGCGTGCACAATCTGCGGACGCCACAGGCCATCTACTCCGCTGGCCAGCTCGGCACCCATCCAGCCCAGCAGTGCGAAACGCAGATAGTTGTCTACGTATGCGAACTGCGACGTGTCGTGGTAGGGGCTGCCGGGACGGTCATACAGTCCTGGCGCATCAATCAGATAAATACCGACACCGTTGTACTGCCCGAACAGCAGGCGCACGGGCCCGGCAAAAGTTTGCAGCTCCGCCACCACGTCAGTATCAGGAATTCCTTTACGCAGATCCGGAAACGCCGGGATCAGTACCCGCGTATCCGTACCATCGGCTATTTGCGCCTGCGGTAATGCGCCGACGACATCAGCCAGCCCGCCCGTTTTCAGCAGCGGAAAAAGCTCTGAACAGACATGTAAAACCTGCATCCTGAACCCCTATTATGTTATCGCGCGCGTTCCACGCGGCGGTTTTTTTGTATGCTTGTCGCCACTCACTGACCCGCGGTGGCCAGCCTGGCCAGCATGGCGCGCGTCACCAGTACGATGCCCTCTTCCGATCGGTAAAAACGCCGGCTGTCTTCATCCGGATTCTCTCCAATCACCATGCCCTCCGGGATTGCGCAGGCACGGTCAATTACACAGCGGCGAAGCCGGCACGAACGGCCTACCACAACATCCGGTAGCAGCACCGCTGAATCAATATTGCAAAATGAGTTTACGCGCACGCGCGGAAACAGCACTGAATTCACGACTACGGAGCCGGAAATAATACAGCCGCCCGATACCAGCGAGTTCATGGTCATGCCATGACTGCCGGAGCGATCCTGCACAAATTTAGCCGGCGGCAGTGGCTCCATATGGGTCCGGATGGGCCATTCATGGTCATACATATCCAGCTCTGGCGTCACGGATGCCAGATCAAGATTCGCACGCCAGTAGGCCTCCAGCGTACCTACATCACGCCAGTAGGGTTCTGCATTCTCATCGTTCTGCACGCAGGAGAGCGTGAATGAATGTGCATACGCCTCACCGCTCGCCACAATTTTTGGCAGCAGATCTTTGCCAAAGTCGTGGCTGGAGTTCTCTACCAGCAAATCTTCTTCCAGTAACTGATAAAGATAGTCGGCATTGAAAACATAGATACCCATACTTGCCAGCGCCTTATCTGCGTCGCCAGGCATAGCGGGAGGAGTCGCGGGTTTTTCAACAAAATCGACCACGTTGTTGTCAGCATCTACCGCCATCACGCCAAAGGCGGTCGCTTCCGCCAGCGGAACCGGCAGACAGGCGATAGTGCACTTCGCCCCGCGTTCAGCGTGGTCGAGCAGCATACGCGAGTAGTCCATTTTGTAGATGTGATCGCCGGCAAGGATCACGATGTACTGTGCGTTATAGCGCCGGATAATATCGAGGTTCTGCGTCACCGCATCGGCGGTGCCGCGATACCAGTACTCCGTCGCGGCGCGCTGCTGAGCGGGCAGCAAATCGACAAACTCATTCATCTCTTCGTTAAACAGTGACCAGCCGCGCTGAATATGCTGCGTCAGCGTATGCGACTGATACTGGGTAATGACGCCGATGCGCCGGATGCCTGAGTTAATGCAGTTGGAAAGGGCAAAGTCGATGATACGAAACTTGCCGCCAAAGTGAACGGCAGGCTTCGCGCGTTTTGCGGTCAGATCTTTCAGACGCGTGCCGCGTCCGCCAGCAAGGATCAGGGCAACTGTCTGGGTAGGGAGCTGGCGCGCCAGCATCAGAGGATCGTTTCTGTCTAACTTCACCATGTCTGACTCCTTATGATTGCTTTAGGAACACACACACGCCGCGTGCGGGCCCGTGCCAGACAGTTGTCAAAATGGGATTATCTTCCCCGGCGAAAGGAGGTATGGCATGCCATTCTCCGTCTGGTAAGGCTAGGTCACTGATTGCATCTGTTGCATTTATTGTTATCAGCCAGCGATCCGACAGCAGGATTTGCATCTGATGCGCACTCCGCTCCCACTCTTCTGGTTCCAGTGGTTTGCCGCTGGCATTGAACCACTGCACCTGACCATCACCTTCCTGCCACCAGCAGTCTGCCGTCAGCGCCGGAATGCGCTGGCGCAGCTGGATCAGCGCCGCAGTAAAGTCGACCAGCCCTTCATCATCCTGCTGCCAGTTGAGCCACGTCAGCAGGTTATTCTGACAGTAGGCGTTGTTGTTGCCATACTGGCTCTGGCCGCGCTCATCGCCCGCCAGCAGCATTGGCGTGCCCTGTGCCAGCAGCAGCGTGGTCAGCAGCGCATGCGCGCTGTGCCGCCGCCGCTGCAGGACATCCGGATTCGCTTTCAGCCCTTCATGCCCGTGGTTATGACTGAAGTTGTCACTGCTGCCGTCGCGGTTATCCTCGCCGTTAGCCTGATTATGTTTATGGTTATAGCTCACCAGGTCGCGCAGCGTGAAGCCATCATGCGCGGTAATAAAATTAATGCTGGCGTGCGGCCGGCGCCCTGCCTGCTGAAACAGATCGGCTGAGGCGGCAAACCGACGCGCCAGCTCGCCGTTGTTCAGTTCGCCATGCAGCCAGTAGCGGCGTGCGGCGTCGCGAAAATGGTCGTTCCATTCGGCAAAGCCTGGCGGAAACCGGCCCACCTGATAGCCGTTTTCGCCGATATCCCATGGCTCAGCAATCAGCTTGACCTGCGACAGAACCGGACAGGCGCGAATCGCCGCCAGCAGCGGTGCTTCAGCGCAAAAGTCCGGCGTACGCCCCAGCACGCTGGCGAGATCAAAGCGAAAGCCATCAACGTGACAGTGCTGTACCCAGTATCGCAGCGCTTCCAGCGCCCACGCCACCACCTGCTGCTCGCTGAGATTTAGCGTGTTGCCGCAGCCGGTCCAGTTCTGGTAATTCCCCTGCTCATCAAGCCAGTAGTAGCTGGCGTTATCCACCCCGCGCAGCGACAGCGTCGGGCCAATCTCTTCCAGCTCTGCGGAGTGGTTAAAGACCACGTCCAGGATCACTTCAATACCTGCTGCGTGCAGCGTTTTCACCGCCTGCTGAAACTCCTGCAGCGCTGTGACGCCCGCTTCCCCTGACGCATAATCCGGGTGTACCGCCCAGAGCGCGTAGGGGTTGTAGCCCCAGTAGTTTTGCAGCCCTGTCCGCTGCAGCCGCGGCTCGCTGGCAAACGCCGCCACCGGCAGCAGCTCCAGCGCGGTAATGCCGAGGTCGCGCAGGTACTTCACCATAGCAGGGTGGCCGAGCGCCGCATACGTCCCGCGCAGCGTTTCAGGAATTTCCGGATGCAGCTGCGTCAGACCGCGCACGTGCGCTTCGTAAATGACCGTTTTGCCCCAGGGCGTACGCGGTGGCCGATCGTCTTCCCAGTCAAAGTCTTCAGCGATAACCAGCGATTTGGGCATGCAGCCGGCGCTGTCCTGACTGTCAGGCTGCGCGATGCCGCCATACAGCGCGGCGTCATCCGCAACGCTGCCGGTAACGGCTTTGGCGCAGGGGTCCACCAGCAGTTTAGCCGGATTAAAACGGTGTCCCCGCTGCGGATCCCACGGACCATAAACGCGATAGCCGTAGCGCTGACCCGGCTTCAGCCCGGCAATATAGCCGTGCCAGATATCGCCGCTGCGGGCGGGCAGCGTCAGACGCTGCTCCTCTCCTTCACAGCTGAACAGGCAGAGCTCCACCTTCTCTGCGTGACGCGAGAAGAGCGTGAAGTTGACGCCGCGTCCATCATAGCGGGCCCCGTGCGGCGCAGGCTGGCCCGCTTCGATCATCAGTCCGCCTCCCGCACCAGCCAGATGGTCGACAGCGGTGGCAGGGTCAGACTCAGCGACTGCGCGCGGCCGTGGCTGGCAATCTCGTCGGTGCGGGCGATGCTGTGGTTACGCACGTCGCTGCCGTGATAGTCGTGCTGATCGGTATTCAGCACTTCGCGCCAGCTGCCCGCCTGATTGACGCCAAAACGGTAATCCTGGCGCGTGACCGGCGTAAAGTTGCTGGCAACAATGATCTCATTGCCTTCGCGGTCGCGGCGTACAAAGACAAACACCGAGTTATCGTGGTCATCCACTACCAGCCACTCAAAGCCCTGCGGATCAAAGTCGAGCTGATAAAGTGGCGCATAGTGGCGATAGGTGTGGTTGAGATCGCGTACCAGACGCTGCACGCCGTGATGCCAGTTGTCATCGCCTTCCAGCAGGTGCCAGTCGAGGCTGACGTCATGGTTCCACTCGCGCCCCTGAGCAAACTCATTGCCCATAAACTGCAGCTTTTTACCCGGAAACGCCCACATCCAGCCGTAGTAGGCGCGCAGGTTAGCGAACTTCTGCCAGGCGTCACCCGGCATGCGATCGAGAATAGAGCGCTTGCCGTGCACCACTTCGTCATGGGAGAGCGGCAGCACGAAGTTTTCGCTGTAGTTGTAGGCCATGCCAAATGTCATCAGATTGTGATGATAGCGGCGATGTACCGGGTCGAGCTTCATGTAGTCGAGGGTGTCGTGCATCCAGCCCAGGTTCCACTTAAACCAGAAGCCCAGCCCTTCATTTTCGCTCGGGCGCGTGACGCCAGGGAAGTCGGTTGACTCTTCCGCCACGGTGATGCTGCCAGGTACCGCCGTGCCCAGCGTCTGGTTGGTATGACGCAGAAATGCAATCGCTTCCAGATTTTCGCGCCCGCCCAGATGATTCGGGATCCACTCGCCCGCTTTACGGCTGTAGTCGCGGTAGATCATTGAAGCCACCGCATCCACGCGCAGGCCGTCAATGCCAAACCGCTCCAGCCAGTAAAGCGCGTTACCGGAGAGATAGTTGCTGACTTCACGCCGGCCAAAGTTATAGATCAGCGTATTCCAGTCCTGATGATACCCTTCGCGCGGATCGCTGTGCTCATAGAGTTCAGTGCCGTCAAATTTCGCCAGACCGAAGTCGTCGTCAGGAAAATGGCCCGGTACCCAGTCCAGCAGTACGTTGATACCCGCCTCATGTGCCGCTGCAATAAACTGACGGAACTCATCGCGCGTGCCGAAGCGCCGCGTCGGCGCATACATGCCCAGCGGCTGATAACCCCAGCTGCCGTCAAACGGATGCTCATTAATCGGCAGCAGCTCGATATGGGTAAAGCCCATCTCTTTGACATAGGGGATAAGCTGCTCAGCCAGCTCTTTGTAGCTCAGCCAGAAGTTGTTATCGGTGTGGCGTCGCCATGAGCCGAGGTGCACCTCATAAATAGAGATAGGCTGATCAAAACCGTTCGCCGCTTTGCGCGCTGGCTGCATCTCAACCTTCGGCGGCAGGCCGCAGATCATCGATGCCGTCTGCGGGCGCATCTGCGCTTCAAACGCAAACGGGTCAGCTTTGATACGCATCTGCCCGTGTAAATCGACAATCTCATATTTATAGAGCTGTCCGTTTACCGCACCCGGCACAAACAGCTCCCAGATACCGAGTTCGCGCCGGAAGCGCATCGGATGACGGCGGCCGTCCCAGAAGTTGAAGTCGCCCACCACAGAGACGCGCCGGGCATTCGGCGCCCATACGGCAAAGCGGATGCCGCTGACGCCATCAATGGTCGCGCCGTGCGCACCCAGGGTTTCATACGGACGCTGGTGCGTACCTTCAGCCAGCAGCCAGGCGTCCATATCGGCCAGCAGCGGGCCAAAACGGTAGGCGTCATCAATCAGATTCTGCTGACCATGCCAGTTCACCGCCAGCTGATAGCGAAACATGTTCTTGCGGCGCGGAATCACTCCGCTGAAAAAGCCGCGTGAATCCAGACACTTCAGCTGACCACATTTGCGGCCGGTTTTGGTTTCAATCACCCAGACTTCAGACGCATCCGGCAGCAGCGCGCGGACTTCAAGGCCCTGAACGGTCTGGTGCATTCCCAGGACAGAAAAGGGGTCGGCGTAATCCCCGGCAAAAAGCGCATTGATCGCATCGCGATCGGGAAACTCTGACATGACTTTCTTCCTATGATTTTGTGCAGGCGACCGCAGGGGCAGCTGTGCCGCTGTAAGTGCGCTGCTTTTCATTGAGTCATACGTACGCTGGCAAGAGAGGCCACCCTCCATGGGAAAATTCGTTGCCAGGTACCACTACTAATTCGCTTACAAAGTACAACCTGTTAACAATCGGTACTTCTCAGTTAAATCATAGCTTGGGGTTGGCAGAAGCCAGGGAGGAACGTGAAAAATTGTTATCGGAAAAACAAAAAAGGGAAGCCGATCACTCGCTGGCGGCAATTTGCCTTAGGTTTTGCCCGTCAGCTGATTAAAAAAAAGCCGGGAAACCCCGGCCTGTCTGATGTCGCTGCGCTTAGTCGATAAGCAGACGCAGCATGCGACGCAGCGGTTCTGCGGCACCCCACAGCAGCTGATCGCCAACGGTGAAAGCGGAAAGATACTCCGGTCCCATATTAAGTTTGCGCAGGCGGCCAACCGGCGTGGTCAGGCGACCGGTAACCGCAGCGGGCGTCAGCTCGCGCATCGTGATCTCGCGATCGTTTGGCACCACTTTTACCCACTCGTTATGCGCCGCGAGCAGCTGCTCAATCTCTGCCAGCGGCAGATCTTTTTTCAGCTTCAGCGTAAACGCCTGGCTGTGGCAGCGCAGCGCGCCGACGCGCACGCAGAGGCCGTCAACCGGAATGATGTTGCCGGTATTGAGGATCTTGTTGGTCTCCGCCTGCCCTTTCCACTCTTCGCGGCTCTGGCCATTGTCGAGCTGCTTGTCGATCCAGGGAATCAGGCTGCCCGCCAGTGGCACACCAAAGTTATCCGTCGGCAGCGTGCCGGAACGGGTAAAATCAGTCACGCTGCGCTCAATCTCCAGAATAGCGGAAGCGGGATCCTGCAGCGCCGGAGCGACATGGTCATGCAGCATACCCATCTGCGTCAGCAGTTCGCGCATATGACGCGCGCCGCCGCCGGACGCCGCCTGGTAAGTCGCCACCGAGGCCCACTCTACCAGATCGTTTGCAAACAGGCCGCCCAGCGACATCAGCATCAGGCTGACGGTGCAGTTGCCACCGACAAAGGTTTTGATGCCGTTGTTCAGGCCGTCGCGAATCACCTGATTGTTGACCGGATCGAGAATAATGATGGCGTCATCTTTCATGCGCAGCGTAGAAGCTGCATCAATCCAGTAGCCCTGCCAGCCGCTCTCGCGCAGCTTTGGATAGACTTCACTGGTATAGTCGCCGCCCTGGCAGGTAATAATGATGTCGAGCGCTTTCAGCGCGTCAATATCAAACGCATCCTGCAGCGCGCCGGTTGACTTACCGCCAAACGCGGGCGCAGCCTGACCCAGCTGCGACGTAGAGAAGAACACCGGATTGATCACGTCAAAATCGCGTTCTTCGCTCATTCGTGACATCAGCACAGAGCCGACCATGCCACGCCAACCAATAAAACCTACATTCTTCATTTTCTGTCCGTCTCAGGAGCTCGGGCCGAGGCCTGTATAGTGCATGTATCAGACCCGGCGCTAACGATGCGCGAGCCTGCGTAATATTCAGGTTTACCTGCGACCTTCAACTCTACAAAATGCTGCACTTCTGGCAAGTGAATTAATTCGATTACACCTGTTTTTTCAGCAACAGAGCTAATAATAGTGAACACCAACAGAAAGGAGTGGTTTACCGCCCATGACTGAAATGATATCTGCGACCGTGCTGCTGCTGCTGATCATGGATCCTCTCGGCAACCTGCCTATTTTTATGTCGGTGCTGAAACATCTGGAACCCAGACGCCGTCGCGTGGTGCTGATGCGCGAAATGCTGATTGCGCTCGGTCTGATGCTGCTGTTTCTGTTTGCCGGTGAACGCATTCTGATGTTCCTGAACCTGCGCACCGAAACGGTCTCTATTTCCGGCGGCATTATTCTGTTCCTGATCGCGATTCGCATGATTTTTCCCTCCGGCGACACCGGCAGCAGCGGCCTGCCGGCTGGCGAGGAGCCGTTTCTCGTGCCGCTGGCCATCCCGCTGGTCGCCGGCCCCTCACTGCTGGCCACGCTGATGCTGCTGTCGCACCAGTACCCGCATCAGATGAGCCATCTGGTCGGCGCGCTGCTGATCGCCTGGGGAGCTACGGTTATCATTCTGCTGCTGTCGGGGCTGTTTCTGCGCCTGCTGGGCGACAAAGGCGTTAACGCGCTGGAGCGGCTGATGGGACTGATCCTGATTATGCTGGCGACGCAGATGCTTCTGGATGGGATCCGGGCGTATCTGAAGTTATAACCGCATGCTATGGCTGCGGGCGACTGGCATCGCCCGCATCAACCATTCAGGATTTTTTCTTTATGGGTTTGCCAGACCAGTAGCCTGCCAGCAGTGAGCCGGAGAGGTTGTGCCAGACCGAGAAGAGTGCACCCGGCAGGGCAGCAAGCGGTGAGAAATAGAGTTTGCCGAGCGTAGCCGCCAGCCCCGAATTCTGCATCCCCACCTCCAGCGCCAGCGTGCGGCAGGTCGACTCATCAAAGCCAAACAGCTTGCCGCCCCAGTAGCCGCCGAGCAGACCAATGGCGTTATGCAGGATCACCGCCAGAATCACCATCAGGCCCACCGATCCGATAAAGCTCTGGCTACCCGCCACCACCGCGCTGATAATCAGCAAAATGCAGAGCATGGAAAACGCCGGCAGCCAGGGTTCAACGCGGCGCACCACGCTGTTCATGGTGTGATGAATAATCAGCCCGAGTGAAATCGGGATCACCACAATTTTCACGATGCTCAGCAGCATCCCCACCACGTCGACCTGAATATGCGTATCAACGTAAAAACGGGTCAGCAGCGGAGTGGCAAACACGCCCACCAGCGCAGAGACGGAAGAGATCGTCACCGAGAGCGCCACATCGCCCTTCGCCAGGTAAATCATTACGTTTGACGCGGTTCCGCTGGCGACGCTGCCG
The DNA here is from genome assembly GCF_003057675.2 of Pantoea sp. RIT413. Taxonomy (NCBI): domain Bacteria; kingdom Pseudomonadati; phylum Pseudomonadota; class Gammaproteobacteria; order Enterobacterales; family Erwiniaceae; genus Pantoea; species Pantoea sp. RIT413. Next base: position 15,948 of record NZ_QBJB02000014.1, on the reverse strand, counting down.
ACCAGAATCATGCCGGCAGCCAGATCGGGCGGCATCTGAAACAGCTTTGCCAGCGCCCATGCGGCCAGCGGCATCACCAGATAGTGCAGAAAGGTGCCGGCAATCACCGGAGCCGGACGCACCAGCACGCGTTTAAAATCGTCAATATTTAGCGTAACGCCCATGCCAAACATGATCAGCATCAGCAGATAAGAGACCCACGGACCGATACCGGTAAAGGTGGATGGCGAGTAGTAGGCGGCGACTGAGAGCAGTACAGCCCAGAGTGGAAACAGGCGGGTGATACTGGCGAGCATGAAACACTTCCTTTTTCAGAGACCTTTGTCCGCTACAAAAACGAGCCGGAGAGGTTTTAGATAATGTGCCACAGGTGAAAGATCGCACGGGGAACGACCGCTGCAATCGGAAGGGATCATAACATTTCGTTATCGCCGACGACGGTGCCGGCGGCAATTGCCTATCAGCTGCTGCGTATTGCGCCCTGAAGCGGGAAATAACACTGCGCTTTGCGGCAAACGCCAGCAGATATGGCGGGATTAGCCGGAAAAAAAGCCGGACAGCGTCCGGCTAATCAGCATCATAAGGGGGGGTATCAGGCACCAAACAGATTGTGATGCAGCGCGCGCACCACCGCTTCCGCATCTGGCGTCGGCACCAGGAAACAGAGGTTGTAGCTGCTGGCACCGTAGCAAATCATGCGCAGATTAAACGGCTCCAGCGCACCAAAGACCTCTTTGCCCACGCCGCAGGCTTTCGACAGGTTGTTACCGATAATAGCGACCAGCGCCAGATTCTCTTCAACTTCCACGCGGCACAGCGAAGAGAGCTCGGTAAGCAGCGCCTGCGTCAGCAGGCTATCCACGCTGCTGGTGGAGCCGGTGTTATCCAGCGTCAGCGCCACGCTGACTTCAGAGGTGGTGACCAGATCCACAGAAACATTATGGCGCGCCAGAATCGCAAACACCTCAGCCAGAAAACCGTGCGCGTGCAGCATGTTCAGGCTGTGCAGCGTCAGCAGCGTCTGCTTGCGACGCAGTGCCAGCGCGCGGAAAAGCGGCGGATTACGCGTTTCATTGCAGACGCGCGTGCCGCCGGCGGCCGGATCTTTACTGGAGCCAACAAACACCGGGATATCGCTGCGTACCGCCGGCAGCAACGTGGCGGGATGGAGCACTTTCGCGCCAAAAATTGCCATTTCTGCCGCCTCTTCGAAGGTGATCTCTTCGATACGGCGCGCAGCCGGCACCACGCGCGGATCGGTAGTATAGATACCTGCCACGTCGGTCCAGATATCGATGCGCTCAGCCTGCAGCGCCTCGCCCAGCAGCGCAGCAGTATAATCGCTGCCGCCGCGGCCCAGCGTGGTGGTGCGCCCTTTGCTCTCGCTGCCGATAAAGCCCTGGGTAACCACCAGCGCCTCCGCAATGCGCGGCTGCAGCTGCGCCGCTGCCAGCGTCTGCAGCTCAGCCACCTGCGGCTCGGCCCGGCCAAAACGATCGCTGGTGCGCATCACTTTGCGAACGTCAAACCACTCTGCATTGACACCGCGCTCGCGCAGGATCTCGACAAACAGCAGCGTTGACATCAGTTCGCCGTGGCTGACCAGCTCATCGGTAAGAGCCAGAGAATTGGCCAGCGCCGTGGTATCTGACAGCATGGTGATGTTTTCCAGCACGCGGTCAATTTCTTCACGGATCACATCCGGCGCAGCAAGGCGATCGATAATGGCGTACTGGATACGGCGAATTTCATCCAGCATCTGGGTACGCTCTGCCTGATCCTGGCCCTCGGCCAGCGCGACCAGCAGATTCGTCACGCCAGCAGACGCAGAGAGAACGACCAGACGGGTGTGGGCATCGGACAGCACAACGTCTGCGCTGCGGTTCATGGCATCGAAATCGGCAACGCTGGTGCCACCAAATTTTGCCACAATCAACGGTTGAGACATGTAACAAACCTCGTGTCAGGTTATCTTCCGCCGGGAATTCGGTTCAGAAGACAGGGATAACAGCCTTGGCACAAGAGAAGAGCGGAATTGGACAGACAAGATCAGGAGATGAGTCACCAAAAGCACTTCACCTTGCGAAACGTCCGACTGCGGACGCTTCTGGTGACAACCCAGAGGATTCAGCCCCTGCAGCCGACAGCACAACACTCCGCGTGTTATGCCATCTCGGCGTCGCACCCCCTGATGTGTTTTCGCCGGATACGGATCCTCAAACACACTGCCTGGGCGACGCGCCTCTTCTGGCTTGCACCCGGAGGTGCAAGTCGCGGGCATAAATTATCGACAAATTGTGCTGCTGTCCAGCCTTGTGGCACCCGGAGAAATGATTTTTTAACGCGCGAAGCCCCGCTGTAAATGCGCGCCGCGCCCGATGCGGGATCCCTGATACAAAAGCGCCCGCTTACGCGGCTTTTTACTGACGCGCCGCAGAATTTATCTTTTCCGCATGCGGCATACTGGCGCCTGGATTTCACTGAAACCGTGCGGCCAGGGTCACAAAATTTTTCCTTTCGCCTGCAACTATGGTCATACTGAAATGCGTTTGCGCGATGCCTGTTCGACTGTACCCGACGCGGTTATGCCCCTGATAAACAGGCGCACACCGGGGTATCAGCAGCGCGCCGTAAGAGAAACTAAGCATGCCGGGCCAGCGGAACGCGCCCGGATGAAATGACGGTTCTTATATCAACAAGAGTGTTGCCATGAAAAATATCAATCCGACACAAACCGCAGCGTGGCAAGCGCTGCAGCAGCATTTTGAACAGATGAAATCAGTGCAGATCGCCGATCTTTTTCAGCAGGATGCCGATCGTTTTGCGAAATTCTCCGCTACGTTCGATGACCAGATGCTGGTGGATTTCTCAAAAAACCGTATCACTGAGGAAACCCTCACAAAATTACAGGCGCTGGCTAAAGAGACTGACCTGGCGGGCGCCATTAAATCGATGTTCTCCGGCAAGAAGATCAACCGTACGGAAGAGCGCGCCGTGCTGCACGTGGCGCTGCGCAACCGCAGCAATACGCCGATTCTGGTTGATGGCAAAGATGTGATGCCGGAAGTCAACGCCGTGCTGGACAAGATGAAAGGCTTCTCTGAGCGTATCATCAGCGGCGAATGGAAGGGATACACCGGTAAGCCCATTACCGATGTGGTCAACATCGGCATTGGCGGCTCCGATCTCGGTCCGTTTATGGTGACTGAGGCGCTGCGCCCTTATAAAAACCATCTGAATATGCACTTTGTCTCCAACGTTGACGGCACGCATATTGCTGAGACGCTGAAAGATCTGAACCCGGAAACCACGCTGTTCCTGGTGGCCTCAAAAACCTTCACCACGCAGGAAACCATGACCAATGCGCACAGCGCACGCGACTGGTTCCTGAAAACGGCGGGCGATCAGCAGCACGTGGCAAAACATTTTGCCGCGCTCTCTACCAACGGCAAAGCGGTCAGCGAGTTTGGTATTGATACCAGCAACATGTTTGAGTTCTGGGACTGGGTTGGCGGGCGCTACTCGCTCTGGTCGGCCATCGGCCTCTCTATTATTCTCTCCATCGGATTTGACAACTTCACGCAGCTGCTCAGCGGCGCACACGCGATGGATCAGCATTTTGCCACCGCTCCGGCGGAGCAGAACCTGCCGGTGCTGCTGGCGCTGATCGGTATCTGGTACAACAACTTTTTTGGTGCCGAAACCGAAGCGATCCTGCCTTACGACCAGTATATGCATCGCTTTGCTGCCTATTTCCAGCAGGGCAACATGGAATCGAACGGCAAGTATGTCGATCGTGAAGGCAATCCGGTCGACTATCAGACCGGCCCGATTATCTGGGGCGAGCCTGGCACTAATGGTCAGCATGCGTTTTATCAGCTGATCCATCAGGGAACCAAGCTGGTGCCGTGCGACTTTATTGCACCGGCCATTACCCATAACGCGCTGGCCGATCACCACCAGAAGCTGCTGTCGAACTTTTTTGCTCAGACCGAGGCGCTGGCGTTTGGTAAGTCACGCGATACGGTAGAGAAAGAGTTTACGGATGCCGGCAAATCGGCGGAGTCCGTGGCGCACGTTGTGCCGTTTAAAGTGTTTGAAGGTAACCGTCCGACTAACTCCATTCTGCTGCGCGAAATTACCCCTTACAGCCTGGGTGCGCTGATTGCGCTGTATGAACATAAGATTTTCACGCAGGGTGCCATTCTGAATATTTACACGTTCGATCAGTGGGGCGTGGAACTGGGCAAACAGCTGGCAAATCGTATTTTGCCTGAGCTGGAAAATGACGCAGATATTGCCAGTCACGACAGCTCGACCAATGGATTGATCAATCGCTACAAATCCTGGCGTTAATTTGCATCAGGATCATCAGGGCGGCCGCTGGCCGCCTTTTTTTATTCCGCTTATTTGCCGGTTTTAATACGGCCATTCATTGCTGATGAAATATCCCTTCGGCTGGCTACAGAAAATCTGATGTTGCGCTAAGCCTCTGCAAAAATCACAGATTTTACCGGATCTGATTGCGTGCAACAGGCGCTCAGCCCCCCTGAATCCACGCGGATTTAAATTTACAACCCATCAGGAAAATCCGATAATTCCTATTCCGTGCCAAATTTTACTAAAAAAGTGTAAAATCCTGCCGTATATAATGTCGTCATATTTACGCTTCAGGCAGTAGCAAACGGGCCACGGAAAAAAGCTATTCACGCCGGTTTTTTCTGACTGCAATACCACAGCAGCCGGATACGGGCGCGCTTTTTAGCCTGCTACAGGCTGATATTTTATTGCTCTGACGTAAATGCGCCTGAAACCAGGATAGCTCCTTCATTCATTTTTTTTCTAAATGCAGGAAACGCTGTTATGAAAAAACTCGTGGCTGCCGGTGCAGCCTTGTTATATCTCGCGGTCGCTTCTGCCGCCCACGCCGTACCGGAAGAGACCGGCGCAGCAGCCGGCGCACAGGCGGGCGCGATCTCCTCTGGCGCATCGACCGCGGTGGGGATTGGCGCGCTCGGCGCGCTGGTAGGTCTCGGCCTTGCCGCTGCTGGCGGCGGCGGCGGCGGTGATGGCGCAAATACCGGTACAACAACAACCACAACGGGCACGACCCGCTGATAATACGCTTTGACTCCTGACCACACCGCCGTGTGGTTATTTTTTGCTTTTGTTTTTTAGACAGGGATACACACAGTGCGCCAACTCTCTTTGCTGCTGCTTTGTCTGTTGCTGCAGGCCTGCACACAGACGCAAAAAGGTCTTGAGCAGACCGTCATGCTTGCCGTCAATGGTCCCGACGACGTCACGGTCAGTGCCGAACAGATTCAGAAACTCCCTTACGCCAGTATGTACGCCCGCATCGACAATGGCGCACGTATCTTTGTGGTACTCGGCTACCTTGAAGCGGGTCAGCAAAAGTGGGTGACTCAGGACAAAGCCATGCTGGTGATGCAGCATGGCCGCCTGGTGAAAACGCTGGGACTGCGCGACAACCTGCAGGCGGTCAGCAACCTCGCCGGGGATCCGCTGGCTGATGCGCTGCATCTGCAGAACGGTGCCAGCTGGACACGCGTCGTGCAGTGGCGTGAACAGGATCGGGTACGCGCCGCAACGGCGGTCTCGCAGTTTGAGCGCGGCACCGATGAAGTGCTGACGCTGGCGGGAGAAGCGATACCGTGCCGCGTCTGGCAGGAAAATGTGTCGATGGCGAGCCTGAACCGCACCTGGCAGAACACGTTCTGGATCGACAACCGCGACGGCACGGTGCTGCAGGCGCAGCAGATGCTTGCCGCTGACCAGTTTCCTGTTGTAACCACCCTTCTGAAGCCGGCTAAATCATGAAAAAAATAATAACTCTGCTGGCTGCACTGGCTCTGCCTGCGGCAGGCAACGCGCTGGCCGCAGGCCAGATTACCGTGCACGCTGCGACAGGCGATAGCAGCATGCAGATTGATGACGTTCAGCGTCTGAGCCAGCTGCTGACGCATCCCGGCCTCAATACCTGGTGGCCCGGCACCGTCATAGCAGAGCGCGGTGCTACCGCTGCCGTACAGCAACAGCGCCACCAGCTGCTGACCGATCTGCGCGCCTGGCAGGGCAGCAGCGATGCCGCACTCGGCGCAACCATCGGTGCAGTGATCCGGCAGCTCAACGCGCTGCCGGTTACCGGCCGGCAGTTTACCTCGCTGGATATCGACTGGCTGCGGCTGCATCCGGAAGCGGATCGTGCGCTGCAGGGCAGTTATGACCTCTATACCCTGCCGGAACCGCACCAGGTACTGATTATGGGCGCCCTCGCCCGGCCTGGCGCAGAGAGCTGGCAGCCCGGACGCAGCGTACGCGACTATCTCGCCGCACACGAACGCCTGACCGGCGGCGATCGCAGCGTGGCCACCGTTATTGCGCCATCTGGCGAGGTCCGTCAGGTTCCGGTCGCCTACTGGAATCAGCGTCATGCTGAAGTTGAACCCGGCAGCATTATCTGGCTCGGCTTTACCTCATGGAGCCTGCCGTGGGGCCAGGCAGATTTAAATACGCGTCTGATTTCTGTTCTGACTCACCGGATCCCGCAATAATGAAAAAACAACTACTGCTCAGCCTGCTGGCTGCATCTGTCTCTGCCGCCTGCCAGGTGCAGGCTGAAACCTGGCCGCAGCCGGTGGGTCCTTCACAATCCGATTTTGGCGGCGTCGGCCTGCTGCAGACGCCTACCGCCCGCATGGCGAAAGAGGGTGAATTCAGCCTTAACGCGCGGGATAACGATCAGTATCGCTACTACTCCGCCTCGCTTCAGCTTCTGTCGTGGCTGGAAACCACCGTACGCTATACCGATGTGCGGACCCGTCGCTACAGCGGCGTGGAAGATTTCAGCGGCAACCAGAGTTATAAAGATAAAGCGTTCGATCTGAAACTGCGCCTCTGGCAGGAGAGCTACTGGCTGCCGGAGGTGGCGGTGGGTTCACGCGACCTCGGCGGCACCGGGCTGTTTGACAGCGAATATCTGGTGGCGTCTAAAGCCTGGGGGCCATTCGATTTTACGCTGGGCCTTGGCTGGGGCTATCTCGGCAACAGCGGCACCGTGAAAAACCCGTTTTGCTCTTACAGCGACAGCTATTGCAGCCGCACCGGTGGCGGCACGGCTGGTTCAGTCAATGGCTCACAGCTGTTTCATGGCCCTGCTGCCCTTTTTGGCGGCGTGGAGTATCAGACGCCGTGGCAGCCGCTGCGCCTTAAGCTGGAGTATGAGGGCAACGACTATCAGGATGACTTTGCCGGACGGCTGGAGCAGCGCAGCAAAGTCAACGCCGGTGCGATTTATCGCCTTACTGACTGGGCAGATATCAATGCCAGCTATGAGCGCGGCAACACCTTTATGTTTGGCGTCACCATTCGCACCAACTTCAACGATCTGCGCCAGACGCATATCGATACGCCGAAGCCTGCTTACGACCCGCATCCGCAGGGCGATCTGCTGGATTCTGCCGTGGTCGCCAGCCAGCTTAGCGCACTGAAGTATGACGCCGGATTCAATGGCCCGCGCATTCAGACCAAAGGCGCTACCCTTTACGTCAGCGGTGAGCAGATCAAATATCGCGATACGCGCGAAGGCGTTGATCGCGCCAATCGTATTATGATGAATCACCTGCCGGCCGGCATTGACACGATTGCCGTCACGGAGTCGCGCTTTAATATGCCGCAGGTGACGACGCGCACGCAGGTTGCCAGCCTGCATAATACGCTCAGCGGCTATCCGCTGGGGCATGAGCAGCCGCTGCAGCAGTCGCGCGTTAATCCGGTCGATCCGGGCGCAACCGAGCAGGGCCTGTTTATGCGTAAAGATCGCCTGAATTACAGCCTGTCACCGGTGCTCAACCAGTCAGTTGGCGGGCCGGAAAGCTTCTATATGTATCAGGTTGGCGCGATGGCAAACGCGGATTACTGGCTGACCGATCACCTGCTGGTGGGCGGCAGCCTGTTTGGCAATATCGTGAACAACTATGACCGCTTCAATTATAACGGCGCGCCCTCTGACTCCACGCTGCCGCGCGTGCGTACCCATATCCGCGACTATGTGAAAAACAATGTCTACGTAAACGATCTGCAGGCCAACTATATGCATTACCTCGGTAATAACCTGTATGGTCAGGTTTATGGCGGCTATCTGGAGACCATGTATGGCGGCGCCGGTGCTGAAGTGCTCTACCGCCCGGTAGACAGCAACTGGGCGGTGGGCGTTGATGCCAACTATGTCAAACAACGCGACTGGGACAACATGATGCAGTTCCGCGACTACAAAGCGCCAACCGGTCATCTGACCGCCTACTGGCGCCCGTGGTTTATGCAGGATGTGCTGGTGAAAGCGAGCGTGGGGCAATACCTGGCGAAGGATAAAGGCGCCACGCTGGATATCTCCAAACGCTACGACAGCGGTGTCACCGTGGGCTTCTACGCCACCAAAACCAACGTTTCATCTGAAGCGTATGGCGAAGGCGACTTTACCAAAGGCTTCTATATTTCGGTTCCGATGGATCTGTTTACCGTCACGCCAACGCGCGGCCGTGCACAGGTGAACTGGGTGCCGCTGACGCGTGATGGTGGCCAGATGCTGAGTCGTAAATATCAGCTTTACGATCTGACCGCCGATCGCGACGCGCGGTTTAATTAAGATCGGGCGCGGGGTAACACCCGCGCACTCTATCTGTGCTGATGCTCTCCACCCCTCTTTCCCCTGGCATCAGTCAGACTCCGCACGCTTTCTTTCCTCATTGCTCACAGATCCGACCAGCACAACTGCATTTGCCTCCATAATGGTTAAAACGAAAATGGTTTCCACGTACAACGCTGAAATGGAGCAACTATGGCTACCCCGGTACCGGCTAAACGCGGAAAAAAACCTCGCGTTACCTCCCCTGCGGCTACGCCGCCGGCTGGCGGTCAGGTTCAGTCGCTGACGCGCGGCCTGCGTCTGCTGGAGCTAATTGCCGACGCGCACGGCAGCGTGGCGCTGACCGAGCTGGCGCAGCAGGCGGGCCTGCCAAATTCAACCACGCATCGTCTGCTCTCCACGATGCAGCAGCAGGGCTTTGTGCATCAGGTGGGCGATCTGGGCTACTGGACGATTGGCGCCCACGCCTTTGTGGTGGGCAGCAGTTTTCTGCAGAGCCGCAATCTGCTGGCCATTGTGCATCCGGTGTTACGGCGACTGATGGAGGAAGCTGGCGAGACGGTGAATCTGGCGGTGCTGGACCTGAGTGATTATCAGGCGGTGATTGTTGATCAGGTGCAGTGCACGCAGCTGATGCGTATGTCAGCCCCGATTGGCGGCAAGCTGCCGATGCACGCTTCCGGCGCCGGGAAAGCTTTTCTGGCCCATCTGAATGACGATCAGGTAACTGCACTGCTGCATCAGAAAGGCCTGCACGGCTATACGCCTAAAACGCTGATGTCGCCGCATACGCTGAAAGAGAATCTGGCGCTGATCCGCAAAATGGGCTTCTCGCATGATGATGAGGAGCATGCGCTGGGGCTGCGCTGCGTAGCGGCACCTATTTATGACGAGCACGGCGACGCGTTTGCCGCGATCTCTATTTCAGGCCCGCTGGCCCGTATGACGGACGATCGTATTACCGAGCTGGGTGCGCTGGTGATCCGCGCCGCCCGAACGGTCACGCAGGCGTACGCCGGGCGTTAAACTGCTACCGTGGCGTAGCGCACGCTGAAGCGCCGGGCGTTACGCCACGCCATCGCCTCTTCAACATGGCCATTGCGGATCTGCGCCTGCAGCGATCGCCACCAGCCGGGGTCAAACAGCTGCGGATGCAGCGTCTGCAGCAGCCTGCCGGTCGCGGGTTCGCTGCAGAGCGCGTAACGGAACGTCTCCGGAAATATGTCATCGGGCCCGACGCTGTACCAGGGCTCTGCCTGCAGCTCCTGCTCTTCATAACGCGCGGGCGGAACGTCACGGAATATCAGCTCAGTCATCAGGCGGATTTCATCGTAGTCATAAAACACCACGCGCCCGTGGCGCGTCATACCGAAATTTTTAAACAGCATATCGCCGGGAAAAATGTTAGCCGCCGCCAGCTGACAGATGGCATTGCCATACTCCTCCAGCGCATGCCGACGCTGCGCCTCGCTGGCGTGCTGCAGCCAGAGGTTAAGCGGCTCCATGCGACGCTCCAGCCAGAGATGACGAATGATAACGTTCTCATCGCGCAGCGTGATCTTTTCCGGTATATCGCGCATGAACTCCGCCATCAGCGCGTCCGGGATCCGCGCGCGCGGCAGGGCAAAATAGCGAAACTCCTGCGTATCCGCCATGCGTCCGACGCGATCGTGCTCTTTGACCAGCCGGTAGCAGTCGTGCACCTGCGCTTCCGTTACCTCCTTTTGCGGCGCGAAACGGTCTTTAATGACCTTGAATACCCGATCGTAGCCCGGCAGAGTAAACACCAGCATCACCATGCCGCGCACGCCAGGCGCAGGCGCAAATGCGTCATCATGGCGTGCCAGATAGTGCAGATATTCGCGGTAGCTCTCGGTTTTACCGTGTTTCTGGCAGCCAATGGCGATATAGCGCTCGGCGAGGGTTTTGCCTGGCAGCAGCGGCTGCAGCCACGCCACCAGCGCCGCAGGCACCGGGGCGTAAACCATGAAGCTGGCGCGGGCGAAGCCAAATACGATGCTCGCCTCATCGCGATCCGTCAGGCAGGTATCGATCCACAGCTGTCCATCGCTGTCGCGCTGGATCGGCAGCAGACAGGGCAGGATCTCACCGCTGCGGAACTGCAGCCGCGCGACAATCCACGCGGTTTTGTTACGATAGAAAAGTTCGCTGGCGACCTCCAGCACGGCACCGGCCAGCTGCGCCGCGCTGAACTGCTCCTTCAGATGCCGCTCAATCCAGCGGATATCGCGTGCCCGATCCTGCCACGTCAGCCGCAGAGGAAGATCGGACAGCAGCTGCCGCAGCGCACTCTGCCAGTCCGGCCGGGGAGCATAGCGACGCGACAGTGGACGCTGCGCTTCCGGTTGTTGCAAACCCGGCTGCGAGGAGTGAATAAACAGCCGCTCCGGAAACAGATGGCTGTGCCCCTGCAGCCGGCAGTAAACGGAGTTAAAAAAGCTCTCTGCAATTTCATGGCGCGGATAGCCCGGCAGCAGCGTCTCATAGTGCGCCTTTACCCGCAGCCAGAAGGCGGTATCCCACTCCGCCTGCCCGTTCAGCACGCGCAACTGACTGACTACCAGGGTGACATGATGATCATACAGATGTATGCGCTCCTTCATGGCGCGCTGCGCCGCCGGCCAGTCAGCCTGCTCAAACCGCTGCTGCGCACCGGCGGTGATATCGAGAAAACGACCGTACTGCGCGTCAAAGCCCTGCAGAATGGTATGGGCAATAAGGGATTCTCCGGGTGACATCAGTTATCTCCGGTACGCGGTGGCCACGAGCCGCTGCACAGCAGCGGCGCCTCTCTTGCCGATCCGATCAGAACTGCGCGGTTTCCGTTGAGCCGGTCAGGGCCGTCACAGAAGATGCGCCGCCCTGAATCACCGTGGTGATGCGATCAAAGTAACCGGTGCCCACTTCCTGCTGATGCGATGAAAAGGTGTAGCCTTTGTCGCGCGCCGCAAATTCCGGCTGCTGCACTTTTTCAACGTAGTGGCGCATCCCCTCGCCCTGCGCGTACGCGTGCGCCAGGTCAAACATGCTGAACCACATGCTGTGGATCCCGGCCAGCGTAATAAACTGAAAGCGATAGCCCATGTCGCTCAGCGCCTGCTGAAAGCGTGCGATGGTGCGATCGTCGAGGTTTTTCTTCCAGTTAAATGAGGGTGAGCAGTTATAAGCCAGCAGTTTGCCGGGATAGCGCGCGTGTATCGCGTCAGCAAAGCGCTGCGCCAGCGCCAGATCGGGCGTGGAGGTTTCACACCATAAAACATCGGCATAGGGCGCATAGGCAAGACCGCGGCTGATCGCCTGCTCGATCCCGGCACGGGTGCGATAAAATCCCTCCGGCGTACGTTCACCGGTGATAAACGCGCTGTCGTTCGGATCGCAGTCAGAAGTAATTAAGTCGGCGGCGTCCGCATCGGTGCGCGCAATCAGCACGGTTGGCACATTCATGACATCAGCCGCAAGGCGTGCAGCTACCAGTTTCTGAATCGCGTCCTGCGTTGGCACCAGCACCTTACCGCCCATATGACCGCATTTTTTTACCGCCGCCAGCTGATCTTCAAAATGCACGGCGCCAGCCCCGGCCACAATCATCGATTTCATCAGCTCAAAAGCGTTCAGTACGCCGCCAAAGCCCGCCTCCGCATCGGCCACTATCGGCAGAAAATAGTCGACATACGCGTCATCTTCCGGCGACAGGCCGCTGGCCCACTGGATCTGATCGGCGCGCTGAAAGCTCTGATTAATCCGCTGCACCACCTCCGGTACAGAGTTAACCGGATAGAGCGACTGATCGGGGTACATCTGCCCGGCGAGGTTCGCATCCGCCGCCACCTGCCAGCCAGAGAGATAAATAGCTTCGATACCGGCTTTCGCCTGCTGCAGCGCCTGACCGCCGGTTAATGCGCCGAGACTGTTGATATAACCTTTTGCCGCACCGCCGTTAAGCAGCGACCAGAGCCTGACGGCGCCCCGCTCTGCCAGCGTGCAGGCCGGCGTCACCGAGCCGCGCAGGCTGATGACCTCTTCTGCCCGATAGGGACGCGTGATACCGTTCCAGCGCGCATCCTGCCAGCTCATTTCCAGCTGTGTGATCTGTTGTGTCCGATTCATAGCACTCTCTCCGGGGTCAGGGCAGCAGGCGGTAGCCTGGCAGCGTCAGAAATGGAACCAGCTCGTTATCCGTGGTGATTTGCGCCATCAGCGCGGCTGCATCTTCAAAGCGTCCCTGCTGAAAACGTACGTCGCCGTAGCGCTGACGCAGCGCGGCCAGCTCTTCGTCAAGAAACTGCTCAAACAGGGCAGCAGTGACCAGCTGGCCATCACTCAGGATCTGTTTGTGACGGATCCACTGCCAGATAGAGGCGCGGGCGATTTCAGCCGTTGCCGCATCTTCCATCAGTCCCTCAATCGGCACGCAGCCGTTACCGCTAATCCACGCTTCCAGATACTGCAGCGCAACGCGGATGTTTGCGCGCATGCCCGCTTCGGTACGTAAACCGCGGCAGGGACGCAGCAGCCGCTCAGCCGTTACCGGCGAATCGGTATTACGCGTCACGTGCAGCTGATTGGCGCGATCGCCCAGCTGGCGATCAAACACCTTCATGGCAATATCTGCCAGACCAGGATGCGCAACCCATGTCCCGTCATGGCCGTTACCCGCTTCGCGCGCTTTATCTTCCTCAACTTTCTCTTTTACCCACGCATTGCGCGTCTCTTCCTGCGCCGGGATGAGTGCAGACATGCCGCCCATTGCCAGTACGCCGCGCCGGTGGCAGGTTTTAATCAGCAGCCGGGAGTACGTATCCAGAAATGGCTGATCCATGGTGATCTGCTGTCGATCGGGCAGAATGCGATCGCCGTGCTGCCCCAGCGTTTTGATGTAGCTGAAGATGTAATCCCAGCGGCCGCAGTTAAGCGCTACGGCGTGGTCGCGCAGCTCCCACAGGATTTCATCCATCTGAAACACCGCGGGCAGCGTTTCAATCAGTACCGTGGCTTTGATCGTGCCACGCGGCAGATCAAAACGATCTTCGCTGAAGCGGAAGATCTCACGCCACCACGCTACCTCACTGGCGTGCTCGGTTTTAGGCAGATAAAACCACGGTGCATGCCCTTTTTCCTGCAGCGCCCGCACGTTATGGAATACAAAGAGAGCAAAATCAAACAGGCCAGCCGGAATCGCTTTGTCGCGCCACTCCACATGCTTTTCAGCCAGATGTAATCCGCGCACCCGGCACATCAGCAGTGCAGGATCGGAGCGCAGCTGGTAGATCCGGCCATCATCGCGGGTAAAACGCAGCGTACCGGCGACCGCTTCACGCAGCACCTGCTGCCCTTCAATCAGCTTGCTCCAGCACGGAGCCAGCGAATCCTCGAAATCCGCCATAAAAACCTTAACGTTGGCGTTCAGCGCGTTAATGGTCATTTTGCGATCGGGTGGCCCGGTAATTTCGACCCGGCGATCGCACAGCAGCTCAGGCAGCGGGCGCACCTGCCATTCATTTTCACGAATGGAAGTGGTTTCCGCATTAAAGTCAGGCAGCGCTCCGCGATCGTAGTCCCGCTGGCGCTGCTGCCGCGCTTTAAGCAGTCGATCGCGTTCCGGGGCAAAGCGCACGACCAGCGCCTGCAGAAAATCAATAGCCGCCGGCGTCAGCAGTTGCTGCTCCGCGTCTGAGAAGGGCTGAGTGAAGGTCAGCGTAGAGTGAATAATCGTGTCTGTCATGCTGGCTCTCTCCTGAAGCGATCCTGGTTTACTGCCGGGATCAGAATACTGGATGTTTTGTAACCGACAGGATCAGAGCATATGCATTTTAATTTTTATTTCAAAAACTATTTCCATTTTATGAAAAGATAATCATTAACTCTCTGTATATACTGTTATTTAAAGTATCAAAATAAAGGCAATGGTTTCTGCTTTGGAAAAGACATAAAAAAACCGCGATGGCCTGAGGGCGATCGCGGTGGAGAGAAGCTAAAAAGAGATCAGTCGAGAGTCGGATTCATGTGGCGCAGGTCAAACGGCGTGATCTGGTAAACATAGTAGTTCAGCCAGTTAGAGAACAGCAGGTTGCCGTGGCTGCGCCAGGTCGCACGTGGCGGCAGGACCGGATTGTTCTGCGGGAAATAGTTAAACGGCACTTCCGGCTGCAGACCCGCATCATTATCCCGGTGAAATTCACCTGCAAGGGTCAGCGCGTCATATTCCGGGTGCCCGGTTACAAAGGCCAGCCGCTTGTCTTTACTCGCCATCAGATAGGCGCCGGTTGCCTCAGATTCAGCAAACAGTTCGAGATCGGTGTAGTCGCGTATAAGCTGGCTGGGAAAATCCGCATAGCGCGAATGCGGCGCCAGAAAATTGTCATCAAAGCCGCGCGTCAGCAAAGCGTGCGGATGCAGGATCTGATGTTCATAGACGCCTGACAGTTTGTTTTGCCGCGTCTGCTTGGGAATACCATACAGAATGTTCAGCGCAGCCTGTACCGCCCAGCAGACAAACAGCGTAGAGGTGACATGCTCGTTTGCCCAGTGCAGCACGCGCTGGATCTGCGGCCAGTAGGCGACGTCATTAAAGTCAACCAGACCCAGCGGCGCACCTGTCACAATCAGGCCATCGAAGTTATCGTGCTGTATCTCTTCGAAATTGCAGTAAAAGTTATTCAGATGTTCGCTGGGGGTATTGCGCGATTCGCGGCTGTCTATCCGCAATAGCTGCACATCAATTTGCAGCGGTGAGTTAGAGAGCAGACGTAAAAACTGATTTTCAGTCTCGATCTTTTTTGGCATCAGGTTAAGGATCAGTACTTTTAACGGGCGGATCTCCTGAACACGGGCGCGCGATGAGGTCATCACAAACACATTTTCATCACGTAAGAAATTCACTGCCGGTAATTCGTCGGGCACCCTGATTGGCATAACCTGCTCACCTCTTGCTGATAACCATATAAACGTTTAGACATCCAGATGCCCGAGATTAGCCTGGCATACGCGGAATGTCGAGACTTCATGCTATTTATGAAAATGTTTCAGCTTAATGTGGCATAACCGACAGCGACAGAGAAGAAAGGAAATTGCGCCGGCACTAAAAGCGAGACGGTAAGATCTTTTTTGAGGAAAAAAAAGTACCCATAGCATGCTGATGCTTCAGCAATAGCCGTGAGCGAACGTAAAAGTTATTTTCTGCAGACGTAAAAAAGCCCTGAACGCGTGTTCAGGGCTCTTTTACTTGATGGATGCCTGGCAGTTCCCTACTCTCGCATGGGGAG